>JAOZRC010000050.1 GCA_029940345.1 Desulfobacterales bacterium | reverse complement strand
CGGGAGGGCGGCAGAACGGTTGGCGCCGGTGTGGTGAGCGAAATTGTTGAATGATTAAATTCTCCGGTTCCCGGGTCGTATTTCGGCCCGGAAGGATATGAAGACATTAAATTGATAATGTAGGCTGGCTATCTTAAAGTCTTTGCACAGGAACTAAAAAATGTACGACGATGTCAGGTAGGTTCGAATTGTAATTTGGTGTGCCAACGGCAAAATGAAAAGGGATGCCAAGTATGTGCCGATATGTTTAGTGTAAAATGAACGTATTTGATTTAGGTGTCTGCCGGAAGAGGGAAGGGGAATAATAAGGTGAGAATCATTGTTACACTTGCGTGCGTAGAATGCAAAAACAGAAACTATTCTACCACCAAAAATAAACGCTCTACACCTGATAAACTGATATTTAGTAAGTATTGTCGCTTTTGTTGCAAACATACTCAGCACAAGGAAACTAAGTAGCACGGAATACTGAATAATTGTTTGTTGGGCAACTCACATTTTGTATACTTGATAGTGCAAAATACTAAAGCACTCTGTAATATGATGAAATCATTAAAACCGATAAAATTGCAACTGCGATTTAAATGACAATGATTTTTATAGTTTGCGAGAATATATGACAAACGGGTTATATAATATCAAATAAATCTGTATTTTACAGGCCAGTAGCTCTAATTGGTAGAGCATCGGACTCCAAATCCGAGTGCTGGGGGTTCGAATCCCTCCTGGCCTGCCATACTGGAAAGTAAATTGGAAATTGAAAAAAGGGAGTTGACGCGGTCGTGTCAACTCCAGGTCAATTTCCAATTTCTTTTTCCAACGAGAATATAATGGGCCGATTACAAAGAAAAAAAACATCTGCTGGGATAAGAAAAAGAAAGAAAAAAAACGAAACCAAGCTTGCTTCCTCGCATGAAAAGGGTACTGGTGAGGTTAAGCGCATCAATCAATTTTCGGATTCCGGCACCGTTTTAAAGAAAAAATTGCCTATCTCTAAAATCAAACCGCAATCCAAGAAACCTGGTAGTGTTGACCGGGGCAAAATTTTGGGCTATCTTGATTTGTCAGTCCAGTTTCTGCGTGAAGTGAAAATAGAGCTAAAAAAAGTGACGTGGCCATCGCGAAAACAGACGATGGGATCATCAACAGTAGTTATTATTCTTGTGTTGCTGATTTCATTGTTCCTTTTTTTTATTGATTCCGGATTGGCCGGCATTATTCGATTGGTTCTTCATAGTAATTAAGGATATCTGACCAGTGGCAAAAAAGTGGTATATTGTGCATGTCTACTCGGGTTTTGAAAACAAAGTAAAAGTGGCTCTTGAAGAACGTATGGCCGTTTCTTCTTGCTCGGATAAATTCGGAGAGATTATCGTACCAACGGAACAGGTTGTGGAGCTGGTGAACGGTAAAAGAAAGGAATCTTCACGTAAATTTTATCCCGGTTATATTCTCGTTAATATGCACTTGAATAATGAAACATGGCATATTATAAATAGCACTGCTAAAGTTACTGGGTTTCTTGGCGGACGTGAAAAACCGACACCTTTGACTGAGCAGGAGGCAAGTCGGATTTTAGACCACATGGAAGCGGGCAAATTGAAACCCAAGCCCAAGTATTTATTTGAAATCGGAGATGAGATACGCGTAATTGACGGTCCGTTTACGAATTTCAACGGCGTAGTGGATGAAGTGAATCCCGAAAAGGGTAAAATCAGAGTTTTAGTTAGTATTTTTGGACGTTCTACTCCTGTCGAATTGGAGTTCGTTCAAGTTTCCAAGCTATAAAGTGGAAGTACGGAGTGATCTTTAGGTGAAATCTGAAATCCTGTACTTTTAAAGATGGAGAAAAAGGCAAATGGCCAAAAAAATAATGGCGTTAGTAAAGTTGCAGGTTCCCGCGGGTAAGGCAAATCCATCCCCCCCGATAGGTCCTGCCTTAGGACAGCATGGTGTTAATATCATGGATTTTTGCAAGGCGTTTAATGCGCGCACTGCTAATGATGAGGGGATGGTCATACCTGTTGTCCTGACAATATATCAGGACAGAACTTTCACGTTTATCACTAAAACTCCGCCGGCTGCGATTTTATTAAAAAAAGCCGCTAAGATTGCCAAAGGTGCCGGAGACCCGAAACGTGAACGCGTCGGTAAGGTGACGCGCCAACAGGTGGAAGAAATTGCTTCTATGAAGATGGTTGACTTGAATGCCAACGATATGGATGCAGCCTGCAAAATTATAGCGGGCACGGCAAGAAGTATGGGAATCGAAGTGGGTTAAAAAGAAAAGGAGTGGAAACGAAAGATGCCAAAACGGGGAAAAAAATATTTAAATGCCAGAAGCAAATTAGAAACTGCAGACGGAGCCGAATTTAGCGATTACGTTAAAAAAGTGATAGATGCATCATTTGTACGCTTTGATGAATCGGTTGATATTGCTGTTCGTCTTGGCGTTGACCCACGACATGCTGAGCAGATGGTTCGGGGAACGGTTGTTTTACCAAACGGTATTGGTAAAGATGTGACGGTCATTGTGTTTGCTAAGGGCGATAAAGAAAAAGAAGCACTTGAAGCCGGCGCTGATTATGTTGGCCATATCGAATTAATTGATAAGATCAAAGAAGGTTGGTTTCAATTTGATAAAGCTGTAGCTACACCCGATGTGATGGGTTTGGTAGGGAAAATTGGGCGTTTGTTGGGCCCTCGCGGGCTTATGCCCAATGCCAAAACCGGTACGGTTACTTTTGATGTCGCCAAAGCGGTTGAAGAGCTTAAAGCGGGTAAAATTGATTTTCGTGTTGAAAAAACAGGGATCGTTCATGCTACGATGGGAAAAGTCTCATTCGGAGTTGAAAAACTGGTTGAGAATATGATGGCCTTTTTAGAGGTGATTGTTCGTTTGAAACCTGCTGTAAGCAAAGGAGTCTATATCAAAGGACTTGCCATTTCAACAACCATGGGACCTGGTGTAAGGATTGATACGAATAGTGTTCGTGAACTGATGAAATAAGCCAGGGAATAGAAATTGGAAATTGGGAAATTGATGTATACTGGAAAAGAATCGGGTTTGTTTCCAATTCTCCCTTGCGTAAAATCAAGATGTAATGCCTAATCCTCAATTTTATTTCAAATTCCAAACTAAAATCTAATACCAATTATGTTTTCTGTCAAAGACCGTAGGTACACAGGATTGTGTTTAACTGGCTGCGCCAACCTACCGAGATAGGACAATGCCTGATCTATACCTTCGGTTTTTAACAAGACGAAAGGAGGTGTTCGCCAGTTATACCTAAATTTTATATAAAGGGCGATAGAAATGAATATCAAACAGAAAAAAAGTATCGTTGCAGCTATGCATGCTAACTTTACAAAAGCGCAGATTGTTATTTTAACTGACTACAAAGGGCTTGACGTAACAACGATAAATGCGTTGCGCCGCAAACTCAGAGAGGGCGGTGTTCAATACAGAGTCGTTAAAAATTCGTTACTTGTCAGAGCCTCTGAGAGTACGAATGTCGATGTAATCAAAGATTATTTTAAAGGGCCTAGCGGAGTTGCATATTGTGAGGATGACCCGGTTGCACCGGCAAAAATTTTAATGGATTTTGCCAAAGAAAATAAAGCGCTTGAAATTAAAATCGGTGTTATGGACGGTAATATCCTGGACCTGGCAGCTATCAAGGCGCTTTCGGCGCTTCCGTCACGAGAGATACTTCTCGGTCAATTGCTTTCGACAATGAACGGAGTTCCGTCAGCATTGGTGCGTGTTCTTAGTGGTGTCACATCCCAGTTCCTCAATGTGTTAACAGCTATAAAAGAACAAAAAGAGAGTGCTGAAACGTTGAGTTGAGGGCGCTTGCAGAGGTGTTATTTAAATTAAAATGGTCTGAAGCAGTCTGTTAATAATGTTATAGATGTTCTGATAATTAATATCATAAAAAATGAAATTATTTTCAATTGGTTGAAAAAATTGATTTATGCTATTTAATTTATGAAAAAGTATAGCTTAATAGCGTACTGCCTTAAATAAAGTAAAATCGGAGGAAAAAATGGCAGATATTAGTAAAGATGATGTAATTGAGTTCATTTCAAACATGTCGGTTCTTGAATTATCCGAATTAGTCAAAGAGATGGAAGAAAAATTTGGCGTTTCAGCAGCCGCCCCCATGGCAATGATGGCTCCTGGTGGTGGTGACCAAGAAGAAGAAAAAGTCGAACAAACTGAATTCGACGTTATTCTCAACACTTTTGGGGATAAAAAGATTCAAGTGATTAAGGAAGTTCGCGCGATTACGGGCCTTGGTTTGAAGGATGCCAAGGCACTTGTGGATAATGTACCTTCCCCTGTAAAAGAAGGAATTGCCAAAGAAGATGCCGAAAAAATTAAAGCTCAATTAGAAGATGTCGGTGCTCAAGTAGAATTGAAGTAAAGATTGGAAACTTGAAGTGTGAAGTGATTTAAATGTTAAGGCTTTCAAATCGGGCATTGACCTTTAAACTTCACACTTCTTTTCATTCGATGTTCGATGTTCGATGTTCGATGTTCGGTGTTCAAGGAGATACTATGTCCGCAAAGCCTATGGCAGTTCGACGCATTCGTAAAAACTTCGGTAAAATTAAGAAAATTACAGATATTCCTGATCTTATAGGAGTTCAGCGCCAATCGTATAATCGATTTTTGCAAAAGGATATTGATCCGGTTCAAAGAGATGACATAGGCCTGCAGACTGTTTTTAAGTCTGTTTTTCCGATTAAAGATTTCACCGGGTGCGCATCTCTTGAGTTTGTTTCTTATCGTTTCGTAGAATCGAAGAATGATGTCGAGGAATGCATCCACAGCGGGATGACCTACGAAATACCGATTCGAATCACTGTCCGATTGGTAGTGTATGATGTTGATAAAGAAACGGGTGTTTCCAGTATTCGGGACATAAAAGAGCAGGAAATATATTTCGGAGCCCTCCCTTTGATGACTTCGCGCGGCACTTTTGTCATTAACGGTACCGAACGTGTGGTTGTAAGCCAACTCCATCGTTCCTCCGGTGTTTTTTTCGCTCACGACAAAGGTAAAAGTCATTCCAGCGGGAAAGTGATTTATAGCGCGCGAATTATCCCGGTGCGAGGATCTTGGGTGGATATGGAGATTGATCACAAAGCGATTGTGAATATCCGTATTGACCGACGTCGCAAATTTCCCATCACCCTTTTGTTTAAAACATTCGGATACACCGTTGAAGATATTATAGATATTTTTTATGGCCAACCGGAAACTTTTATCCTTGACGAAGAAACAATGTTTCTCAAAATCGGTTTCTTTACGCTGGCGACTGTGGTGCTGAATAAATTACGTGGGAAATTACCTGGAGAGGTCTTTAACAGTTTGGCTAATATCGAAAAGCGCGAGTATCATCGCAAGGCGTTTTTTCAGGCTCTGGATGCGGAAATCGGTCAGGAAAACCGAATTCGGCATCAGGAACTGATTTGCCAACATGCATTTCATTTTACTAAGTCAATTTTTGAAAAATCACATGCACTTCAGAAATCCAATCTGCCCCAGGGTGAGGATATCAATTTTTTCTTTGAAAAGCGGCGTGCGCTTCAAGATATTGTAAATCCTGACACCGGTGCCCTGATTGTAAAAGAAGGAAGGCCATTTAATGCTGGTGCGATTGAAAAAATCAAATCAGCCGCAATAGACCGCATCTCCATTCCACTTGAATCTTTTTTCAAAGATGATAATGCCTTTATTTCGGCTCGAACTGTTAAAGAACCGGTAACCCAAGAAACAATCCTCCGGCCAAACGAGGTGGTAACAGAAAATTTATATACGGAGTTGCTCGAAAACGGTATCACTTCAATTGATCTTGTTGATGTGACGCCAAGCAAAAAAAGTGTTTCGATTCATAAAACACTGATGCTGGATAAAGTCGACGGCCGCGAGGAAGCCATGCTAGAACTCTATCGAAGGCTGCGACCGGGAAATCCGGCAACGTTTGATGTCGCCCAGGAATTCGTTGACAATATGTTCTTCAAACCGGCTTATTATGATCTTTCCATCGTCGGACGTCATAAAATTAACAGCCGTCTTGGTATTGACACTCCCAATGATGTTAAAACGCTTCGTAAAGAAGATATTTTGCTCACAGCAAAGAAAATGATTGAGTTGCGCGAAACTCAAGGTGTTGTTGATGACATCGACCATCTGGGCAACCGACGCGTACGCTCGGTTGGCGAATTGTTGGAAAATCAGTATCGTGTTGGTCTGGTGCGCATGGAACGCGCGATAAAAGAGCGTATGAGCTTACAAGAAGTTGATGCGCTTATGCCTGATGATTTGGTCAATCCCAAACCGGTTACATCAGTGGTGAAAGAGTTTTTCGGCACCAGCCAATTAAGCCAGTTTATGGATCAGACCAACGCGCTATCGGAAACGACCCATAAACGTCGCCTTTCCGCATTGGGGCCGGGCGGCCTGACCCGTGAACGGGCCGGTTTTGAAGTAAGGGATGTTCATCCGTCGCATTACGGGCGAATATGCCCGATTGAAACACCGGAAGGTCCCAATATCGGTCTGATCGTTTCATTAAGCACGTATGCGAATGTCAATCAATACGGATTTATCGAAACGCCCTACCGCGTTGTTGAAAATGGTGATGTCACCTCCCAAGTCAAATTTTTAAGCGCTTTTGATGAAAAACAGATACCGATTGCGCAGGCGAATGCGCCGATAGATGATTTGGGGCGTTATGTTAATCCAATGGTAACGTCGCGGGTTGAGGGCGAACTGATGATGACGAAGCGTGAGAACATCGCACTGATGGATGTTTCGCCTAACCAATTGGTAAGTGTCTCAGCCTCATTAATCCCCTTTTTGGAGAACGATGACGCTAACCGCGCTCTTATGGGTTCTAACATGATGCGGCAGGCAGTGCCCCTGCTTAACGCAAGTGCGCCTTTAGTAGGTACCGGGATTGAAAACGTCGTGGCCAAGGATTCAGGTGTGACCGTTATTGCCAAAGCGGACGGGGTTGTCACCGACGTGGATGCATCACGCATCGTAATTCGATATGATCACCTTAAAAATAATATTTCGTCGGTATACACTCTTTCTAAATTTGTCCGTACAAATCAGAATACGTGTTTTAATCATCGCCCAATAGTGAAAAAAGGCCAGTATGTGAAGGCAGGCGAAATAATTGCCGATGGGCCTGCGACCGAACAGGGCGAATTGGCGCTTGGAAAAAATGTGATCGTCGCTTTTATGCCTTGGGGAGGGTATAATTTTGAAGATTCGATTCTCGTGGGTGAAAGACTCCATCGCGAGGGTGTATATACTTCCATTCATATTGAGGAATTTGAAGTCATTGCCAGAGACACCAAACTCGGTAAAGAGGATATCACCAGGGATATTCCCAATGTTGGAGAAGACGCCTTAAAATACTTAGATGACAGTGGCGTTATCGTATTGGGTGCGGAGGTGCGTCCCAGTGATATCCTGGTGGGCAAAATAACACCCAAGGGTGAAACCCAATTGTCACCCGAAGAAAAACTTTTACGCGCTATTTTCGGTGAGAAAGCCGGTGATGTCAAAGACACATCACTTCGCGTCCCTCCCGGTGTCCAAGGCATTGTTATTGATGCCAAAATTTTTTCAAGAAAAGGCGTTGAGAAAGATGAACGCACGCGTCTGATTGAGGACCGTGAAATAGAGGTACTTGAGAAAAAGCGTGAGGACGAACGTTTCGTAATTAATTTAATGGCAAGTCAATCACTTCAAAAATTGTTGGTTGGGCAAACATCCGCTGCCAATCTAAAACAAAACCGAAAGGTGCTTATAGCCAAAGGGGATAAGATCGAATCTAAACAATTGGCGGATATACCTTTATCCGTATTCGAACGTTTAGTGCTCGTTGATGAAAAATGTACGGAACAGGTCGACGCGTTGCTGAAAAAATATAAACAGGAAATAAAGCGATGTAATGATGACTTTTACAAGAGTGTCAGTCGTTTTGAAAAAGGTGACGATTTACCTCCTGGGGTAATTAAAATGGTAAAGATCTATGTCGCCATGAAACGAAAGCTCTCGGTCGGTGATAAAATGGCCGGCCGGCACGGAAACAAAGGTGTTGTTTCACGCATTTTGCCCCAAGAAGATCTTCCTTATTTCAAAGACGGCACAACGGTTGATATGGTTTTAAACCCTTTGGGCGTACCCTCGCGTATGAATGTTGGCCAGGTTTTGGAAATTCATCTGGGTTACGCCGCAAGATCACTTGGTCTGCAAATTAACAAGTTGCTGGAGGAAAAGAAATTCATAGATTTGCGGGCCAAAATGAAGCGTATTTTTTCCAATTCTGACACAAAACTGACAACTGATCGGATTGACCAATCAGGTAATGCGATTGCGCAAATGGATGATCTGGCGGACGATGAATTGGAAGTGTTGGCTGGGTATTATCGTGAAGGCGTGCATATCGCCACACCGGTTTTTGACGGTGCCAAAGAGGATGAAATCAAAGCACTTTTGACAGAGGCGGGTTTAAGTCAGACCGCCCAGGCAACATTGTATGACGGACGCACCGGAGAAAAATTTAAAGGCAAAATCACAGTCGGCACAATGTATATGTTGAAACTTCACCATTTAGTGGATGATAAAATCCATGCGCGTTCCATCGGACCTTACTCACTTGTGACTCAACAACCATTAGGCGGCAAAGCCCAATTCGGAGGTCAACGTCTCGGTGAGATGGAGGTCTGGGCGATGGAAGCTTATGGCGCGGCTAGTTCGCTTCAGGAGTTTTTAACGGTAAAATCGGATGACATGGCCGGAAGAACGCGGATGTATGAAAAAATTGTGAAAGGCCACAATACACTGGAACCGGGTATTCCGGAATCCTTTAGGGTTCTGACTAAAGAATTGCAAAGTCTGGGGATAGAGGTAACGCTTAATGAGGATAAAGTTTAAAGTTACGATTTACTGATAGCTTTTCACTTTACACTTTGCAAAGGAGACTATTTTGGAAACAGTATACGATTTTTTCGCAAAACCGACGAATCCCAAGCTTTATAGTGGCGTTCAAGTAGCATTAGCCTCTCCAGAAACGATTCTGAAATGGTCGCATGGTGAGATAAAAAAGCCGGAAACAATCAATTATCGGACTTTCAAACCCGAACGTGACGGGCTTTTTTGCGCTAAAATTTTCGGACCGACCAAGGACTATGAATGCAATTGTGGTAAATATAAACGTATGAAGCACCGTGGTGTTATTTGCGAAAAATGCGGTGTGGAAGTCATTCAGTCTAAAGTGCGCCGCGAACGCATGGCGCATATTGAATTGGCGACCCCTTGCGCACATATCTGGTTTTTAAAAAGCCTTCCTAGTAAAATTTGTAATTTACTTGATATTTCATTAAAAAATATTGAAAAAGTTCTTTATTTTGACTGTTATATCATATTGGATCCGAAGGACACCGATCTGAGTTACGGACAACTCCTTTCTCCCGAACAATATCAGGATGCGGTTGACCGATACGGACCGGCCTTTGAATTTGGCATCGGCGCTGAAGCGATCAGGGAGATGTTATCCCGAATTGATTTGGAAGCCGAATATAAAAAACTGAAAATTGACATTAAAAAGACGGGTTCGGTCGCTAAAAGACAAAAATTTTCAAAACGTTTGAGAATTATTGATGCTTTTCGCCGTTCTGGAATTGATCCGACCTGGATGGTCTTGGAAGTGGTTCCGGTTCTGCCGCCGGACTTGCGGCCATTGGTTCCCCTTGAAGGCGGACGGTTTGCGACATCGGACCTTAATGATCTATACCGCAGGGTAATTAATCGGAATAATCGTTTAAAACGGCTGATCGAATTGAAAGCGCCTGATATTATTGTGCGCAACGAAAAACGGATGCTCCAGGAAGCCGTTGATGTTTTGTTTGACAACGGACGTCATGGTCGAACCATTACAGGCACGAATAAAAGGCCTTTAAAATCTTTAAGTGATACACTTAAAGGCAAACAGGGACGCTTTCGTCAAAATTTACTAGGAAAACGGGTGGATTATTCCGGCAGAACCGTTGTTACAGTCGGTCCCGAACTCCGACTTCATCAATGCGGTCTGCCTAAAAAAATCGCGCTGGAATTATTTAAGCCTTTTGTATATTACCTTCTGGAAAAAAAAGGACTTGTTTCAACAGTCAAAAGTGCAAAGCGAATGGTTGAACGGGAAGAACCCGAAGTCTGGGATACGCTAGACGAAGTTGTCCGAGAATATCCGGTAATGCTCAATCGGGCGCCAACACTTCATCGCTTGGGATTTCAGGCATTCGAACCCATTCTTATTGAAGGCAAAGCCATGCAATTGCACCCACTGGTCTGTACGGCCTTTAATGCCGACTTTGATGGCGACCAGATGGCGATCCACATTCCGCTCTCGGTTGAAGCGCAAATAGAAGCGCGTATTTTGATGCTTTCCAGTAATAATATCCTATCTCCGGCGAGTGGAAGCCCCATCATCGTACCGAGTCAGGATATCGTTTTAGGTACATACTATATGACGCGTTCAATTAGAAATGCGCACGGTTCTGGTAAACTTTTTGCTGATTTTGATGAAGTGCGTTCCGCTTATAACGCCGGAGCTGCGGACCTGCACGCGGCGATACGGGTTCGCATCAAAGATAAAATCGTAGAAACCACCGTTGGGCGTGTTTTGTTGTGGGAAATTATTCCTGAAAATAATATATTGAAGCTGAAACGTATTGTCGCTTCCGATAGAGATGAAGCGCATGAATTTTCAGAGCGGTTGCACGCGGGGGCGAATTTTGATGATCTGTCAACCGAAGCGTTAAATCGGAATGTGGAATCGCAAGAACTTGATCTTAAAGAAAGCGATGCTCCGGACAATCGAAGCGACCTTATCGGATGGCTTAACACAGATGAATTCATAGAGCAGTTCGGCGCACGTAAAGCCGAAGCGGAAACAGTTTTCTCGCTACCCGTGAACGGTATCAGTTGTGAAGTTTATGTAGATAACGCCTGGCATATTTTTAAGGTTATCGACAAACGGTCCGGTATGCCTTTTGAGATTGTGAACAAAGTACAAGATAAGGGATCTATTCGCAAGTTGATTGACTATGCGTATCGTAATTTAGGGCCGAAAGCTACGGTGATGATGGCTGACCGACTCAAGAATATCGGTTATCGCTATTCCACTGAAGGCGGATTGTCTATTTCTATAGATGCCATGATTGTTCCGCCGTCTAAATGGGAAATATGCAAGGCAGCGGAGATACAGGTTAAAAAAATCGATGCTCAGTACAATGATGGTCTGATCACACCGGGTGAGAAGTATAATAAAGTTGTGGATATCTGGGCCAAAGCTACGGATGAAGTGGCCGAGGCGATGATGGATTCAATGAAAAACGCGCTTGTTAAAGATAAGCATGGAAACTCGCTAAATGATGAGAACGGGCGGCCTGTTTATGAAGAAAGCTTTAATCCGATTTATATGATGGCGGACTCAGGCGCTCGGGGCAGTAAAGATCAGATGCGCCAACTTGCCGGTATGCGTGGATTGATGGCCAAACCTTCCGGCGAGATAATCGAAACGCCGATTCAGGCTAATTTCAGAGAAGGCCTTTCCGTTTTACAATATTTTATATCCACGCACGGCGCTCGTAAAGGACTCGCTGACACCGCGTTAAAAACCGCCAATTCGGGTTATTTAACACGCCGTTTGGCTGATGTCGCACAGGACTGCACCATACTTGAAGAAGATTGCGGAACTCAGCGAGGTATTAAAGTTGAACCGCTTATGGAAGGCGGCGAGATTATTCAACGACTCGGAGATCGCATATTGGGACGAATAACCAATGAAGATATACGCGATCCGTATACCGATGAATGCCTTGTTGCAACCGGCAGAGAAATTGATGAAGACGCTGTTGAAAGAATTGAAAAGGCTAATATTACCAGTGCTAAAATTCGATCTGTGCTGACTTGCCAAACGGATAACGGCGTATGTTCGAGCTGTTATGGCCGTGATTTGGCGCACGGCGCTCCTATTGAGATCGGTCAGGCTGTCGGAATATTGGCGGCGCAATCGATTGGCGAACCTGGAACCCAATTGACGATGCGCACGTTTCATATCGGTGGAACGGCAAGCCGAAGGGTTGAACAGGCAGATATAAAAGCCCGTTCTGAGGGAACGATTCAGTTTATTGATTTACATATAGCCAAAAATGATGCAAATGAAATTGTAGTAATGAATCGTCAGGGCGGTGAATTTTCTATTATCAGTGCTTCCGGGCGTGAACGAGAGCGGTTCCAAGTGATTTACGGAGCCCATCTTGCTGTTGAGGACGGTGACACGGTTGCTGTCGATGATTTATTAGCTGTATGGGATCCTTTCACGACTCCCATTTTAAGTGAAGTGGATGGGTTTGTGAAATTCGGAGATATCATTGATAAACGGACGATGGATTACAAAGTTGATCCGGTGACTGGAAAAGCCAGTCGAACGATTATCGAATCCAAAAATGTTGATGACAGGCCGCGTATTTCCATTAAAGATGAGTCGGGCAATACCATCTCACTTCCTGGCGGAGTCGGAGTGGCGCGTAATTTTTTACCAATTGATGCCATCCTTTTAGTGGACGAAGGTGAAATGGTAAAAGGCGGGGATATTTTAGCCAAGCTTCCACGGGCGACTACTAAAACAAAGGATATCACAGGCGGCCTTCCGCGTGTGGCAGAACTTTTTGAAGTTCGTAAACCTAAAGAATTGGCGGTTCTGACTGAAATTGACGGTTACATTTCCATCCCTAAAACAACTAAAAAAGGGAAACAAAAAGTGGTTGTAACGCCGGTCGACGAGGTCGGAGAGAAAAAGGAATATTTAATTCCTCGTGGGAAGCATATCAGTGTTTATGAAGGCGATTACGTTCGTGCAGGTGACCCGCTTATCGGTGGTTCCGCTAATCCGCAGGATGTTTTGAATATTAAGGGTGAAATCGAACTCGCCCAATATTTAGTGGATGAGGTGCAGGAAGTTTACCGGCTGCAAGGTGTTCAAATTAACGATAAACATATTGAAGTCATTGTCCGTCAGATGATGCGGCGGGCTAAAGTGACCGATCCTGGCGATACTGATTTTATCACCGAAGAACAGGTTGATAAACTTAATTTCAGAAATGTGAACATGGCTATAAGTGCCGAAGGAGGCAAACCGGCCACTGCCGAGCCATTGATTTTAGGAATCACCAAAGCATCTTTAAGCACAGACAGTTTTATATCAGCGGCTTCCTTTCAGGAAACAACCAAAGTGCTAACCGAGGCCAGTATTGCCGGGAAAAAGGATCACCTCAGAGGTTTGAAGGAAAATGTCATTATGGGGCGTACAATACCTGCTGGTACGGGGTTCCCGAAGCATCGTGAATTAGAAATCGAATGGGAAACGGCCTAGTGATTGGACTGGATAAGCGTAATTTAGAATACGGCATCCTTCATATCAGCCCGAAAGGAATTTACTCTTTCCGTATTTTTTTAAAAAATTGCTTTTTTCTATCTGTTTCGACAGTCATAAGTTCTTTATCTTTTAGAAAGAAATTTGTGATAACATGTTGAAATCATATAAAAAATTTCAGCACTTGTTTTTTTAAGTGTAAAAAATTTCATTATGTTATGTTACGAGAACTTAAGACTTCCGAGTATCTGTAAAATTGTTCTCAAAATCAGTATTTTCAGAAATCAGATAAAATATGAAAAGCTTTCATTTCAGAAGAAGTTTAAACTGCTAAATGAAGGATGCCTAAAATACTATGATTTATTTTGCAGTTAAGCCTTAAATATCTTGACAACTGGCAATTTCATGTGTAGATATTCCGTTTTATCAGCTTCTGGTATGATGTTTGTATAAATTAATGAAGGGGATTTTATGCCAACGATTAATCAACTTGTAAGAAAAGGGCGTAAGCGCATTAAGAAAAAAACCAATACGCCGGCATTAAAAGGAGCGCCGCAAAAACGAGGCGTATGTACTCGAGTTTATACCTCGACGCCTAAAAAGCCGAATTCCGCTTTGCGTAAGGTGGCTCGGATTAGGTTGACCACGGGGGTTGAGGTAACAGCTTACATCCCCGGTATCGGACATAATCTTCAAGAGCATTCTGTTGTATTGGTCCGTGGAGGTCGCGTCAAGGATCTTCCCGGTGTAAGATACCATATAGTCAGGGGAACCTTGGATACGTTGGGTGTGGCCGATCGCAAGCAAGGACGATCAAAATACGGTGCCAAGCGACCAAAATAGTGTTTTTGGTAAGTGGTAAGAATGTATTATCCCAAATAAGATATGTGGGAATAAAGATTAAAATGGTGTAAAGTATGCCAAGAAGAAGAGAAGTGCCTAAAAGGCCGATCGTGCCGGATTCAAAATATAATAGCCCAATGGCGGCTATGTTCATAACGGCGATTATGCGTGATGGTAAAAAAAGTACGGCTGAGTCTATATTATACCGGGCGTTCGATATCATTGAAGCGAAAACAAATGAATCTCCAATAAAAGTGTTTGAAAAAGCATTAGATAATGTAAGGCCGTTAATTGAAGTGAAATCGCGCCGTGTCGGAGGATCCACTTACCAGATTCCCCAAGAAGTAAGACCTGCCAGGCGAACAGCTCTTGGTATTCGGTGGATAAAGGCTTTTGCCAGCAAACGTGCTGAAAAGGGGATGGCAAACAAACTGGCGGCTGAGTTGATGGACGCTGCCAATTCAAAAGGCGCTTCGATAAAAAAGCGCGAAGACACGCACAAAATGGCTGAGGCGAATAAAGCCTTTGCTCATTATAGATGGTAGATTAAACTGATCCGATTTTATGATTTTGTTTTTCTTGAGTTAATGTGCTGTAGCTTGTTTGTATTAAAGGGATTAATCAAAATCGAAATACGATATTTAAATGCGAATTTGGTGGAAGACCGCTTTACCAGGTTTCTAATTTGAGGGAATAAAATGGCAAAGGAAAAATTTGAGAGAACAAAACCCCATGTAAATGTCGGTACAATCGGCCACATCGATCATGGGAAAACGACATTGACGGCAGCGATAACAAAGCATATGGGCTTACGTGGCATGG
>JAOZRC010000556.1 GCA_029940345.1 Desulfobacterales bacterium | reverse complement strand
ATCAGCCCTCGCTCTCACACTTTTTCGCTTCGATCACGACTTTACAAACAGGCTCATAGAAAAGGGTTGCACATTTAAAATAGACACTTGTTTTCAAACAGGCTCTAAACAACTCCTTGCATTATCCTGTCACCGACCGGCCGGAATAATGACCAAAGCCATAAAACTTTATCACGGTTTCATGAATTTGGCTTCATGGCGTCGCCCTCTGAATCTGGTGACGCATCGTATTGTTTATAAATATCCCCGTTTTTGTTGACTTCGAATAAAATTCCTTGGTGAAATCCGTAATTTTAATCTGGAAACTATGTCAAAATACATTTTATTTATATTAGGCGGACTGTTCGTAAGTTTGCTTGTGCTTGTTTCGCCTGGCGTCATATCAGCCAATCAGATCGAAACTCAATATCGGAATGCGCAAAAATGCTATGACGAACTGCACGCAAGTACGGCGAAACAGAAATTTCGCAACAATTGGCTGATATGCATTAAACAGTTTCAAACGATTTATAAGCAAGCCCCCGCAGGGCCCCATGCGGCGGCCTGTCTCTATATGAGCGGAAAACTGTATCAGGAACTGCACCAGAAATCCGCAATCGATTTCGACCGTACTGAAGCCATTGATCTTTTTATACGCATTATCAAACGTTTTCCAGACAGCCAATACAAAAAAAAAGCGATTGAAGCGTTACGCATTTTTTCAAAAGCAGAGGTCAAACGCGGTAAGGGTGTTAGCCCTCCGCCGCCGGCCGATGCTGAAGATTCAGTCTCCGATTTAATTACTCAAGATGGGAAAGCCCCTCACAAGGAAAAGAAACACAAGGAAAAAAAACCGGCCAAAACACGTATTCAACCCCGCGTTCAAGTTCTGACGCAGACCGATTTCGAAGACGACACCACAGCCGGCCAATATAGTTCGGTCACCGGATTGCGTTTTTGGTCAAATCCCAATTACACGCGTGTTGTCATTGATGCGAATAAAGGAATCAACTATCTGCATGAACTTATTCCTGGAAATCACACCCTCAATAAACCCCATCGTTTGTATATTGACTTGGCTGAGAGCATCCTTCAACAGGGGTTCAATAAATTTGTTTCCATTAATGACCATCTGTTGATTGACGTGCGCGCCAGTCAGCGTTCATTTAAAACGGTGCGTGTTGTAATCGACATAAAGTCATATGAAAGGTATAAGATTTTTTCGTTAAAACATCCGTTCAGGATTGTTATCGATGTGTGGGGGAAAGAATCAAAAAAAACCGTTGCCAGGCAAAAGGACAATTGGGTGCCTGAAATTAAAGGGCGGCAAACCATTGCTAAACAGTTTGCCTTGGGGGTCCGTCGGATTGTTATCGATCCGGGCCATGGCGGCCATGATTTCGGAGCGCCCGGTTACCTTAAAGGCGTACATGAAAAAGATGTTGTCCTGGCAATCAGTAAAAAACTGGCTCGTAAAATGCGCCGTGAATTGAAGTGTGAAGTTATCATGACCCGCACCAAAGATCGCTTTATTTCGCTTGAAGAGCGCACCGCCCTGGCCAACACCAAAAATGCGGACATTTTTATTTCAATTCACACCAATGCGATCCGCAACCATCGGGCATACGGTATTGAAACCTATTTTCTGAACCTTGCAACCGACAAAGATGCGATGCGCGTCGCCGCCCGTGAAAATGCCATAACGACAAAAAATATCAGTGATCTTGAAACCATACTGACCGATCTGATGAAAAATGCCAAAATTAACGAATCCAGCCGGTTGGCCGGTCATGTTCAGAAATCACTCAATCGCGTCTTGCGTAAAAAATACAGCCGAATTAAAAACAAAGGCGTCAAACAAGCGCCGTTTTATGTTCTCATAGGCGCTCAGATGCCATCCATTTTGGTCGAAACATCATTTATCAGTAACCCCAGGGAGTGTAAGCGATTAATCAATCCGACCTATCAAAATCGATTGTGCGATGCCATTATTCAGGGTGTCAAAGCGTATATCCGTTCATTGAATCCTACCGCGTTTCGGCGCAAGGCCATACTCAAACGATCCTCATCATAAAAGAGCGGCTTGATCATCGTTTCGGCTATTTTGAATTTCGGTTGTAATGTAACGCATTCTTTCAGATTGCGCCAGGTAGGAGTCGCTGAGTGATGATGCAGTCTAAGAGCCTGTAAAAGCAGAAAAAAAACATGCCAAAAATCCGGCATCCTTCATAAGGCAGCTAAAGTAGTTAACATTTTTTCGATCTGTTCAGCCACAAAATTTTGTAGGGTGGGTGGAGTGTAACGGAACCCACCATTTATGGCAATTCGGTGCGGTGGGTTCCGTTACACTCTGCCCACCCTACATTAAAAAGTGTAAACCGACAAATGAAGGATGCCAAAAATCCTATGTAAACAAATATCGGTTGGATTAAAAAAGTTCTTTAATTACAGTAAGATAAAAACAGTTCTTCTCAAATGGCACATTATATGACCGATATTTATCCTTATTATACACAAAATTCATCGAAAATACAGGGAAATCAATGGATTTTCCCTTTCCGCCTGTCGTAATATATGTTATAGAACAGATTCAAAACATATATTACGACAGGTGCTATTATGAAATCGACAGATTTGAGAGACATGTTCAGGGAATTCAAGGTGTTGACCTTGAAGCAGGTTGCTCTGAAGCATGAATGCTCGATCAGGACGGTTCAACGGAAATCAGCCCGACTGCCCGTTCTGAGGAGCTACAATAAAAACAGCAGGTATTACACGCTGTCCGACATACCCGATTTCAACAACAATGGTATTTGGCGCTATCGGGATATCTTTTTCTCAGTAAATGGAAATCTCTGGAAAACTGTGAAAAACCTTATTCTCGCATCCGAACGCGGCCTGAACGGAAACGAAATAGGCGAGATTGTAAATTTGTCGCCCAGGTCGTTCATGCACCACTTCCGCGAGATGGGATGTGTATTCCGCGAAAAGCACGAAGGAGTCTACGTGTATTTTTCCGACGATCCCGCAACATACTCTGAACAATGCTCAAAAAGAGTTCATGCAGGTGTCATGCGGAAAATCGGGGATGCCGTTGTCGTTAAAATATCAGTTGAATACATCAGGCACCCGGAAATGTCGTCAGGGGAGCTGTCGATTGTTTTGAGAGACAGGCGGTGCTGTAACGTTTCCGCGTCCGAGATCCAAAATTTACTCGCATTTCACGATCTTTTAAAAAAAACTCGAGATTCGAAGCGATAAGGGTGCTTTCGGATTTATGCAAAAAACAAAGTGAGGATATGAACCCCGTGACGTTATTTCCGGAAACTCCGGTATTTTCATTTTATCCCGAAATGAAATACTGCCCTCGATGCGGGATCAAAATGAATGTGTTAAAAACAAGGAGACGAGCGGTTGTGACGATGGGAGCCGGAGCGTTTATCGCCCGTGAAACCCATTTACATTGTCCTCGTCACCAGGGGATCATATATTCGGAAGAATTTACGTCACCTGGTTCCATTCAAAGGAACATACGGCTACGACGTGTCAGTGCATGTCGGTAAATCCCTGTATCAGCGATCTATGAACGAGCAGGCTATCGCAAAAGAGCTGAAGTCGATGGCCATTAACATATCTGCAAGCGAAATCCGATATCTCGGCCAAAAATTCATTGCCTGCCTAAGCATCTGCCACAGCCAAAGCCAGTTGAAAATCAGGTTGGAAATGGCTCGAAGAGGTGGCTACATCCTCCATATCGACGGGACCTGCGAGGGCGGAAGTCCCCATTTGTTCACAGGCATGGACGAAATCAGCGGGATTATCCTTTCGAGCGTGAAAATCTGTTCCGAAAAGAAAGATAAAATCGTCCCGTTTTTAAAAGACATCCGGGCAAAATACGGAACTCCTTTGGCAGTGGTCAGCGACATGGGCAAAGGGCTGTCAGGGGCGACCGAGGAAGTTTTCCCCGATAGTCTTTCCCAGATATGCCATTTCCATTTTCTTAGGGATATCGGTAAGGATCTCCCAGGCGACGACTGCAGAGTTCTGCGCAATCGTCAGGCAAAAAGCTGGATCCGAACGGTTTTGAGAAGCAAGGCGAAGGATTTCGAGCAGAAACTGGGGAAACGGATGGCGGAA
>JAOZRC010000049.1 GCA_029940345.1 Desulfobacterales bacterium | reverse complement strand
CCTCTGGTTATTGTATCAGTACCTTCGCCTGAATGAACACATTTCGTTTCAATATACATGTTTTTCTCCTTAGAGCCTGTTTGAAAAGTCTTAAATCAGGTGATTATCTGAACGTCTGTACAAACTAACGCGTTGCAATGACCACCCCGGTTCCGATCAACACCGTTCGCGATTGTATCAAAAAAATTATTTGATTTTAAAATGCAACGCACTCTGTTTATTATCATAAAATAAATGAAGCCCATCCGAGTTGATTTCATAATTCGCTACAACACTAAGAAGATACAGGT
This sequence comes from Desulfobacterales bacterium, assembly GCA_029940345.1. Lineage (GTDB taxonomy): Bacteria > Desulfobacterota > Desulfobacteria > Desulfobacterales > JAUCGF01 > JAUCGF01. Next base: position 14,876 of record JAOZRC010000049.1, on the reverse strand, counting down.
AATCCGCTTCTTGCTTATCGACGCCTTCGGGTGTTCCGCAATATTTCGTCGTCGACCCTGTGTCGCTGATTGTCATATTGCCGTCATCATCCGCATTGTAACCGCCAAAATAGGTGTTGCAACCGCTAAAGCCATTTAGTTGATTATCGCTTTCAAACTCAATGGTGATTTCGGAACCGGCGATCAGTGCCTGTTCTTCACCCAGGCGTCCGTAAGATTTCAATTCCCAGCTAATGCCGACCAACTCATTTAACTTGCCCCATATTTTCCCGACATCGTCACTGCTGCATGATGTCAGGGTCAAACAGACCAAACTGATTAAAAAAATGCCCTTGCCGATAAAACCGGTTTTTGTTTTGCTTCTCAACATTTTGTTATCCTTTCTGATTTATATTAAAAAAATATTCATTTATACACACTTTAATTAACCTGAAATATTGCCATCCTTTCCTTTTAAAGTAAAGGCTTAATTTAACGTTTTGCGGTCGGGTTTATACAATTGTTTGGCGTTTGTTCCACTCATTGTAGCCACTTTTTTATCGCAAGCGTCATATTATTTTCCCAGAGGTATAGACTTTCAGATAATTAATGTCACAAGGCCAGAGGGAGGAGGCTGTATTGTAATACGCGGACGACCGATAACGCCGTGACATTATTTATCTGAACGTCTATAAGGTGGTTTGAAGCTATCGCCGTGGTTGATTGATACCAAACGATGTGATATTAAAGACCGCAAAAGAAAGGAATTCACAAATGGAAAATTATAATTCTGAAACTATCATGGCCTCTCAAACGCTTTTAGATGAATTGTTTGAAACCGTCAGGGTTTCTGAAAGCGTCTTGTCGGGAGGCGTCAAGCTCGGTATGGGAGGCGAGGCGGTTGACAGTTTACGGCAGACAAAAATAAATTTCGGCTATCCTCGCAATAACTTCATTCGCTTGACGCCCCAATTGTTCAAACAGGTGGGTTTGGAGCTTGCGCCCATCCACAGGCGACAGATGAAAGATAAATTTGATTTTTATTACATGACCCTTGCCGTTACAACATCCGGCGGAATGTGAAAGGGGAGCAGGTTGGACAACTAAAAAAGTGGCTTCCTTTTATGCGCCGGAGAAATTGACGTGTCCCGATAACAACGACAGAAAGTTGAATTTATGCCTTCCTGATGAACTGTACCCCAAAAAGGTTATGAGTTTAAAAGCGGTATTCGTCCTCTGGACCTCTGGTTGATGCCGGGAAGTGACATTTCTGAATTACTTTACGGCCTTAAGATTGATGATACAAGTGCTACCCCTTTATGGGCTTCGGACCTTGAAGTGCACAAACTTGGAACTCGCGGCGATAATCGACGTGTAAAAGAAGCTCTTGAGGGTTTGAAAGCCCGCTACAACCATCCCTCAGAGGATGGCGTCAGTCGCAAATTGGAAGAGGTGTACCGGCGATTGGTGCGATCTTTGGATGACAATCTGGAAGAAATAATTATCCCTGTTCTCGTGTATGCCAGAGGGGTTCGCGGCATTTTAAAAGAAACCCGTTGGCTTAATAAAAACGATCAATGTTGGTTTGACGACGGACAATATCAATGGGCGTTGAGCGCCTTTGATAAGGGTACCCAGCTTTGGGTTGTTCGAAATGAAAAGACCAATTTGGCTAAGAAACTGGGAATAAAGCGATTCAAACCGGATGTCAAAATCCAGCCCGAGAATGCCGATATGCAAAACGTGGATGAAGAGGTTTCACGTCGATGTTTGGACAAAATTTGCATGGCATTGCCATATCTTTTTGCTGCCGCATCCCTGGCCCGTTCAGGATCAGCCGAGTTCAAGGATGAGGAAGCTTTGAAAAAATGGCAGGAACTTTCAGCCGGCAATCGTCTGCCAGTGCGCTATTTGAGCGATGTCTGGTGGAAAGTCAGTTTTAGTGGTTTAGACGGGCAAATCGGTAAAAACTCTCAGGGGGACATCATTTTTGACGAAAAAAACAAGAGCATCCTATTTGATTCACCGGACCCACCTCTGATTTGGTTTGCCAAGGCTTTATCTAAGGCCCTTTGCGGCCATGAAGCCTTTGTTTCCGTATTTGCTCAGGTGCTTGCCGCTTGGCCTGCAAAAGATGATGGAACGGCATCTGATAAAGAAGAGCACCTAAAGCGGTTGGAACGCGACCTTGGATTCAGTGAGGTGGAAGTCGATGAGTGGTGGAAGCGTATTACCGCGCATACGCTTTCAGAAGAACAGGTTCAGAAATGGAAAGCCACTGTTTTTGATTGCCTAATACAATTCGGAGGCCTGGCCGAAAAAACACTGACCATTGGGTCATTTGTAGTGAATCGCAACACATGGGTTAAAGAATCCGTTAATGACAAGGACCAATGTACACAGCAAAATGTGGAAAAAGCATTGGAAGAGGCATTTAACGCCATGAAGAATAAGGTTTCGTCCCGGAAAACTTCCATGTTGAATTAGAACTGGTCTAATGAATGTTATAGTAAGCAATCCGACCAGCATGTCAGATATTCAAGTTAAATTGTGATAAGCAGACAAGCGCTTGTTTTTTCAGAGTAGAAATTGGTGCTTCAAATTTAATGGTAAAAAGCGAAGTGTTCTTTGGTATTTTCACGCTCAAAGGAGCCGACTATGAAAAAACTTCAAAAATTGCCCATAGGCAAATCATCGTTTGAAAGCATCCGTGAGAGAAACGAACTTTATGTGGATAAAACACGTCATTTTTATCAGATGCTGGAAGAAGGCGATTTTTATTTTATATCCCGTCCGCGCCGATTCGGCAAATCCCTGACCGTTTCCACCCTGCGGTGTTTGTTCCAGGGGCGCAAGGAACTGTTTGACGGATTATGGATTGTCCAACAAGGAGAATGGGAATGGAAAGAATATCCGGTCATTGTGATTGATTTCAATTCTTGAATAGGATACCCATCCGCTTCATAGCGGTTCGCAACGCGGCGTGGCAAAAAAAGTGCTGTGAATGGCGACAACCGCGCTGGTCAAGTCCTTTTTTTGGGTTATAAAATAGAGTGCCGCAGGGGATGGTCCAAAGGAGATCATTTCCACATTCACATGACACGCGGCCACGGCTGAAAAACATCGGGAAGCGATCCCTTCCCGATGTATCAAACCATCTCCCACAATGCTGATCAGGGCAATATCGTTATTGACTTCGATCTTGCGAAAGGGCTTGGATTTCAGTTTGTTCAATGCCAGCCGCCCGGGTTCCAGATCCTTTTGGGTTAACAGGAGGCTGATGCATGTCTGTGAAGTAACCACGGATTTGATATTGATACCGCTTTCACTCAATTGACCGGCAACTGTGGCAAATATTCCGGGGCGGGCACCCACGCCGGAGCCATACACCTTGAGAATGCCGATATCCGTGTCATGGGCCACGCTTTTGATGATATTTTCAGAACGCGGACTCACGGCAGTGATCCGGCTGCCCCCAGCATCCGGATTCAGCGTGTTTTTAATAACAATATCGAGTTTTTTGGCTCTGATCGGTTCCACCGACCTCGGGTGGAGGATTTTGGCGCCGAAATAGGCCAGTTCCGCCGCTTCTTCGTAGGAGAGCACCGGTATCAGTTGCGCTTCAGGCACACACCGGGGGTCGGCGCTCATAAACCCTTCCGTGTCTTTCCATATCTCGAGGCGTTCCGCATTGACGGCCGTTGCCACGACTGCTGCTGAATAATCGCTCCCTCCCCGGCCGAAGGTCGTGATATCGCCCTCTTCGCTTATTCCGAAAAATCCCGGGATAAACAGGATCATCTTTTTATTCAGGATCGGTTTTAAATGTTCTTGAAAGTTACGTTCGGTTTTTTCGAGATTTGCCGTGGCATCACCGAATTTACCATCCGTGACCAAGCCGATTTTATGGGGCATCCGGTACGCGGTTTGAACATTTCTATTCCTGAGAACCGTGGTTAGGAGTTGCGCCGAAAGCCGTTCTCCGAAACAACTGATCATATCATGCATCCTGGGGGTAATCTCACGGGTGAAATTCAGGCCGTAATAGAGGCGTTCGAGCTTGAGAATCGTTTTGTTAAGGTCTTTGTAATAATCCTTGAGTGCGCTTTGGTCGGGAATAAGAAATCGCCCGACGTTCATATGCCTGGTCTTGATGCGGTTGATTATGTTGGGAATATTTTCTTCCGCTTCCAGGGCCGATGCCATTCCTCCAATGAGAAGGTTCGTCACATCTTTCAATGCCGAAACTACGATTATCTGCCCCCGACATCTTTCCTCAATCAAATTGATAATATGCCCGATTACTTTTCTCCCGGCCAGGCAGCCCCCGCCAATTTTGATTACCTTCAATTCATCACCTCGGTCTGATCAGATCAGTACTTTGTTGAATGTTTTCGACCTATGCAATTGAAATCAAATATTCCTCTTTAGCTCCGTAGGAGCGGCATATTTGTAGAATCATCAGATTAATATGCAGTCAGAGTCCCATCGGAACAGAATTTTACTACCAATATACCGCTCCTACGGAGCTTTTAATGAATACTATATTTCAACCGCACAGGTTGAAAAAATTCGGATTGAATTTGTCATGATGAGTGATTTTTTAGAATTTCTATTTCCTTGCATCTTTAATATACATTACTGAATTGTCGTTTTTCATTTGTATCTCAAAAAGATCGCATACTCGAATAAGATCACCTAATTTCTTATATCCGTAGTTAACAGGAGAAAATGATGTTTTATTGGAAATATATTGCCCTACACGCCCTAGATGAGACCAACCATCTTCTCCCGCCGCCTGTTCTACAGCCGTTCTTAGCAGTTTTACCAGACTGGCATCCTGCTTTAATTCGTTTCTGGATTTTTTGGAAAAACCTTCACTCGTGAACTTTTCTTCCTCTTCCAGATGCTCAAAATTTTCAGTGTATATAAATTGTGAACAAGCCTTAACAAATGGCATTGGTGTTTTCTTTTCGCCAAAGCCATATACAGTGATGCCATTTGAAAGGATTCTCATGACAAGTGGTGTGAAATCACTATCACTTGTCATCAGGGCGAATGCATCTAAATTTTGTGTGTATAATATATCCATTGCATCAATAATCATTGCAGCATCAGTGGCATTTTTACCCTTTGTGTAAGCAAATTGTTGTATAGGTTTTATAGCGTGAGGGTGAAGTTTTTCTTCCCATCCTTTCAGACTTTCACTCTTCCAGTTTCCGTAAGCATGTCTTATGTTAACTTTCCCATATTTTGATAATTCATCAATAACACCTTCGATGGATTTGTGGCTTACGTTGTCACAATCTATCAGTAAGGCTATCTTGTTTTCTTTTTGCACAATCTTTCCCTTTCAAATTCTAACAATTATTAATAATAAACTGATTATAACTGATTATAACGGATTATAACGGATTTGGGGGGGGTAATAACAAACTTGACAAATTAGTATTTTTACCTCGAAGAGGTCAGGCTATATCACTTTGCCGCTCTGCGGCATATCCTCCCCCCAAATCCGTTATAATCAGATAATAAATAATTTTGGCATCCTTCATATCAGGCTGAAAGTAGTTTACACTTTTTTGAACCACTAATAAACACGAATAGACACGAATGATTTATTTTTATCAGTGTTCAATAGTGTCCATTCGTGGTTCTCAATTCTTTATGACAACCTAATTGTTAACCGACAAATGAAGGATGCCATAATTTTGAATATATCTATCAGACGCAGATCAGCATTAAATTATAAATAAGCGAGTTTTAAAATCTGATAGGATTTCAATTCGATAAATTTAATGTGATACGTAAATTATGCGGAGCGGATATTCATTCTGACACTTTAACAGATGATTTGAAAATTATTTTCATTTTAGTATTACAATCTTATTCATCAATCAAGAAATTATTTTTATGCCTAAAAAGGCCTATACTTTTAAGACGGTTAAGCTAATTTTACTCAATTAAACATAAAAACAGTTGCTTATATATTGAAAATCCTATAAAAACAGGCAAATAAAAATTATCAGCGGCCTAAATTGTCATTGGAAAAACTTATGCACACATATACTTTGGAAAAATGGAAACACGATCACAATTTTGCTTTTGTTCAGGAAAAAGGTGAGTTACGCACCAAGCAAGTATTGATTCTTACAACCCTAACCATGATTATTGAAATAATCGCGGGCGTTTCTTTCGGTTCCATGGCCCTGCTTGCGGATGGGTGGCACATGTGTACCCATTCGGCCGCATTTGCGATCACTTTATTTGCGTACCGGTATTCAAGAAAACACATAAAAGATCAAAGGTTCACCTTCGGAACAGGCAAAGTCAGCGTATTGGGCGGCTTTGCAAGCGCCATTGCCCTGGTTGTGGTGGCATTCGTGATGGTTATCGAATCGCTGGAACGCTTGGTTAATCCCCATGTTATTCAATTTAATCTGGCCGTTATTGTTGCCATATTCGGTTTGGCGGTCAATCTTATCAGCGCTTTTCTATTAAAAGAGCGTCACCACGCGGAACACGATCATTCGCATCATCACGGACATCATCAGGATCATAATATCAGGGGCGCTTATCTGCATGTTCTGGCAGATGCACTCACATCCGTTTTGGCCATCATTGCATTGTGTTTGGGTAAATTCCTGGGTTGGAATTGGTCGGATCCGCTAATCGGTATTGTGGGGGCTTTGATGATTGCGCGATGGTCATACGGTCTGCTTAAAGATACAAGCGCCATTTTGCTGGATCAAAATATCGATGAGGCTTACATTCATGCTATCAAACAGACTCTGGAAGATTCCGAAGATAACCAAGTATCCGACATTCATGTGTGGAAAGTCGGTCCCATCGATTATGCCGTGATTATATCATTGGTAACCGCTTTTCCTAAAACGCCTGACCATTATAAAACCTTATTGCAAAAATTTGACGACCTGTCTCATGTAACCATCGAAGTCAACCATTGTAAAGCAAAGCCCGATGACGTAATACTCCGGTGAATCTGACATCTTGGTTTCTTCCTTGTTTTTTTACTCGTCTTATGTATATAATTCGGCATTGTAAAGTTAAAAGTTATTTCACAACACATATTTTAACCCCACACCGGAATGAAACTGTCATGCCTTCTACACCTGATCAAAGCGCATGCGTAAAGGATAGCGCGCCCCAAAAACACAACCAGTTTGCGTTGCTGGCCTCCAAACGGTTCGGACCATTTTTTCACACACAGTTTTTAGGCGCTTTTAACGACAATCTTTATAAAAATGCCTTGATCCTTCTTCTGGCGTTTCAAACTGCGTCAGCCATTCGGTCGGATATCCTTATCAATCTGGCGGCCGGACTGTTTATCCTGCCGTTTTTCCTGTTTTCCGCCACAGCCGGACAGATTGCCGATAAGTTTGAAAAATCCAGCCTTATAAGGATTATCAAGCTGATGGAAATCGTGATTATGGTCTGTGGCGCGCTGGCTTTTTATTTTGAAAATGCTTTTTTTCTGATGATGCTTCTGTTTTTCATGGGAACCCAATCCACATTTTTTGGCCCGGTGAAATACAGCATCATCCCGCAGCATTTGACGGAAACGGAAATTATCGGCGGAAACGCCCTGGTTGAGATGGGCACCTTTGTTGCTATTTTACTTGGCACCATGGCGGCTGGAATCCTGATCCAATTTTCTAGCGGAACCTTTTATACAGCCATCATCGTGATTATCATCGCTGTGGCCGGATGGCTTTGCAGCCGGGGTATTCCCGTTGCCGAACCCGCATCGCCGGATCTGTCGATTGACTGGAACCCATTCACCCAAACCTTTAAAATGATCGGATTCGCTCGTAAGGAGCACTCCGTTTTCCAATCAGTTCTTGGGATTTCCTGGTTCTGGTTCCTGGGAGCCTCCTATTTAACCCAGATTCCCAATTTCACCAAACAGGTGCTGCACGGCTCTGAAAGTGTGGTTACGCTGCTTCTCACCATGTTTTCTGTGGGCATCGGCGCAGGTTCACTACTTTGCGAATGGCTCTCCGGAAGGAAAGTGGAATATGGATTGGTACCCATCGGTTCTATCGGGTTGAGCCTTTTCGGGCTGGATCTGGCCTTGGCATATCAGGCGCCATCATCGGATGCACTTCTGGGAGTTATTGCGTTCTTACAGACATCCGGCAGCATTCGTATAAGTGTTGATTTCCTAATGGTCGGTCTGTTCGGCGGGTTATTCATTGTGCCGCTCTATGCGTTGATTCAGATGCGCAGTGAACCGGCTGAGAGATCGCGGGTGATCGCCGCCAATAATATTCTGAATGCGCTGTTTATGACAGTGGCGGCTTTAACGGGCGCCGTGCTGATCGGCATGGCGAACCTTTCCATAAGCCAATTTTTTATCGTTTTGGCTGCCATGAATGTGGCGGTGGCTGTTTATATTTACTATTTGGTGCCTGAATTTACTATGCGATGCCTGGTTTGGCTGTTAACCCATCTTTTTTACCGAATTCGACACTTCAATCTGCACCGGCTCCCGCTTGAAGGCCCGGCCGTGGTTGTCTGCAACCATGTCAGCTATGTCGATCCGCTGATTATCGCCAGCCTGTGCCGGCAGCCGGTTCGGTTTGTCCAGGACGCTGCTATCTTCAAAATTCCGGTTTTAAATTTTATTTTCCGCACCGCAAGGACAATACCCATCGCATCCAAAAAGAAACAACCTGAAATTTATGCTGATGCCTTTAAGGAGATCGCCAAAGCGCTGGATAACGGCGACATTATATGTATCTTTCCCGAAGGCAAACTCACCCTGGATGGCAAGATCGACACCTTCAGACACGGCATTGAGAAGATATTGGCGCGCAACCCGGTTCCCGTGTTCCCCACCGCTTTAAGCGGTCTGTGGGGCAGCTTTTTCAGTCATAAAAACGCACCGGCGATGAAAAAATTGCCGCGTCGCTTTTTTTCCCGGATCGAATACCGGGTTGGCGAAAGGGTCACGCCGGAAAAAGCTACGGCCGCCTTTTTGCAAGACAGGGTGTCGGAATTAAAGCAGGGGAAAAATCTGAACATGGTGAAATGAAAAAGTTGGGTAATAAAAGTGTTCTGACAAACTGAATCTTATGAAAACCCCCATTGCGACATCGTTTTCAAAGAAAAAAAAGGCTCTGTTCGTAGTTCTGATTTTCTGTGCATGTCTTTTGATCGCATCCGTGTCAGCGGAGTTATTTTTAAGATATAAGCGCCGTCATATTGCCCGCAGTGATCAGCTTGAACAGGGCCTTATCGTTTATGACAAAACGTTGGGATGGAAACTGGCGCGGCCGGCATCAGCATTATGATTTTGATGTAACTTATTCCACTAACGCCGACGGTTTCCGCACGGATGCTGATTTTTCTGATCATCACTGAACTGTTGGTAGCCGACCTCTGAATAAAAGGCCTGAACGTAATCGTTCACTCCCCCCTTGAGCGGATATGCTCGGAATAAGCATTTTGGCCAGTAGCGTAACCCGACGTTAAAATCGGTTTTTGTCGGGTTACGCTGCGCTAATCCGACCTACAAATTCAGAAAGGCCCGTTACCAACGAAGAAGTATAGAACCGTATGTGAGTCCTGCGCCGAAGGCGTCTAACAGGACCAGATCGCCTTTTTTAACTCTTCCGTCTCGCACACCTTCATCCAGAGCCGTGGGCACCGTTGCTGCGGATGTATTGCCATATCGATCCACGTTAATAATGATTTTTTCCATGGGTAATTTGAGGCGCGCGGCGACCGCTTCAATGATCCGTAAATTGGCTTGGTGGGGGATAAACCAATCCAGGTCCGAAATGGTCATCCCGTTTTCATCCAGCGCTGTTTTTGCAAAGCTGGTGAGGGTCCTGACCGCAACCTTGAAAATTTCCTTGCCGCTCATTGTCATTTTATTCAGGTTTTGATGGTACCGTTCCGGGGTGACTTCCAGCTTTGATCCACCGGCTGGGATGTAAAAAAGTTCCCAAAGACTCCCATCGGAAAGCATGTGGCTGGAAAGGATGCGTCTTGAGGCGTCGGGAGCAGTTCTTTCCACAACTGCCGCCCCGGCGCCATCTCCGAAAAGTATGCTGATATTTCTGTCGGTAAAGTTGATAAAAGGGCTCAACACCTCCGATCCTACAACGAGAGTCAGTTTGACCTTGCCGGTTTTTATATACTGTTCCCCCATTGAAAGGCCGTATATAAATCCGGAGCAGGCTGCGTTGATATCCACGGCCCAAGCCCTGCGAGCGTTCATTTTATGCTGGATCCAACACGCGGTCGAGGGAATCAGGGTGTCGGGAGTGCATGTCGCGCAGATAATTTGATCTACGTCATCGGGCGTTTTACCTGCCATCTCCAACGCCTTATCAGCCGCTTTATAGGCCAGCGAAGAATTATGTTCTTGGGGCGCGTTTTTATCCGAAAATCGACGCTCCCTGATTCCGGTGCGCTCCCGAATCCATTGATCATCAGTTTTAGCGCCCAGTGCTTCCATCTTTTGGGAGAGTTGATCGTTTGTCACACGGTTTTTGGGAAAAGCCGAGCCGATTCCCGTAATCCTGGCTGCGTATTCCATTGTTATATTTATTTCTCCTTAAAAATTATTACGATTCCTGATAGATACAAGTTTAAAGTGATAATCAAAATAAAACAATATACAAAAGGGTGGGATGTGTCAATTTGGTATTGCAATGATTGGAAAAAAGATGGATTATTGTTGCTATCGTAGAATGGCATGAGATCCAAAGCGCTTTTTCGGCTACCAACATAAGGCGGGACACTTCTGTAACGCGGAAAGCTGTTCCGCGTCGTTCACAGCTGCATTGAGGTTGAAGAAGCGGAACGGCTTTCCGCTTTACTGTGTCCCGTCTTGTGCTGGTACCCTAAGTTTGCATATTATAGCAAAATTAGTAGGAAAATTCAATGGTTACCTATTGAGCTACAAGATTGGCCATATTATCAGCTATAATCATATAATTGTGGAACAAATTTTCTGTGTTCTGCGTCATTATTGGGATTGATCTTGACAGAGTGCGTGCAAGCATTCATAGTTGGATCAGTTTTAGAGGCGCTTGGTGAAGCGTAATAATGAATAAACTGAATAAGGGCACAGCAAAATCGTAAAACAATAAAAGCGGGTCTGCACAAGCAGGCTTCATAAGAGGAAAAAAACAGAAACAATAATGAGACGTTTTTTTTATCCGTTAAGTATGGCTGTTTTCGGAGCCGGCGCAGGCCCGAAGAATCTGGCAAAAAATATTATTCATAACTGCCTTGCAATGGGATTTGAAGGTGCTATTTTTCCCGTGGGGAAAAATCCGGGTGAGGTTTTTGGCAAAGCGATCATTACGGACCCGGAGGCATTGCCCCAAGACATCGACCTGGCCGTGATTCTCGTCCCCGCCGACAGGGTCGCGCAAACCCTTGATATCTGCGGGCGCAAAGGGATTCGTCACGTCATTATTTCCACGGGAGGCTTTCGCGAGTTTAAAGAAAAAGGGAATCAGGCCGAGGCGGCTATTGTTGATATGGCCAGACGCTGGGGAATTCGGTTTATCGGCCCGAACTGTATTGGCGTGATATGTACGGAATCCGGTCTTTGCACGCCGTTTGCGCCTTTCCAGACAAAAAGTTTTAAAAAGGGGCCGGTGAGCGTCATCGCCCAGAGCGGCGGGGTGGCATCCCAGTGCGCCTACTACTTTTCGGAAGAGCATATCGGTTTTTCCAAAGTCATCAGCATGGGCAACAAGCTGAATTTGAATGAAATCGATTTTATCAACTATCTCATGGAAGATGACCGCACCCAACAGATTCATCTCTACCTGGAAAGCATCGATCATGGCCGGGAGCTGATCGCCATGGCCCATAAATCGAAAAAACCGATTGTGATTTTCAAATCCAATGTGAGCCGCACTGCTTCCAGAGTTGCCCAATCCCACACCGCGGCGCTGGCCAATAACGATCAGGTGGTCGATGCCGCGTTAACCCAGGCGGGCATCGTCCGGGTCAGAAGTATTCACGAGATGACGGTTTGCGCCAAGGCGCTAGGTCTGCCGCCGTTAAAAGGCAACCGCCTGGTGGCGCTGTCGCTGTCCGGCGGTTTTTCCGTGATTTTAGGTGATGCCTGTGAAAAACAGGGGTTCGTATGCCCCGAACTGCCGCATAAGCTGCTTGCCGAAATTGAAAGTCATCGACGCGGCGGCGTGATCAAGATGTCAAATCCCATGGATTTCGGCGATATTCATACGCTTGAAGCGCTAAAATTTGCCGTGGAACAGTGTCTGGCCTTAGACGATATTGATGGGATGGCCTTATGTTTCATGTACGGGCCGGAAATAGCGCGTATGCTCGGTCAGGAGATCAACCAACCCGGAATATTGCTGGATTTTATCAAACAGATCAGCATCACCGCCGAAAAACCCATTGCACTCAGTTTTTTTGCCGAACGAAAATATATTGAGCAGTTAAAAGCGGAAAATACCTACCCGGTGTTCAACACGCCCGAAGAGAGCGTGCTTGCCTTGAAAATACTGCGTGATTACGAGCTTGGACAGGAAAGAAAAATAAAGGAATGAAACACTGTGAAAATCAATCAGACTGACATGCAGCCCATGTTCACTCCCCAAAGCGTAGCGGTTGTCGGTGCGTCGGACAATCCCGCCAAATTGGGATTTCATGTGATGAAAAGCTTGACCCTGGGAGGCTTTGAAGGAACGCTTATTCCTGTGAACCTGAATGCTGATCAGATCATGGGATGCGAAGCATTCCCTTCTTTAACCGCTTTTAAAGGTCACATCGATCTGGCCATTGTGGTCGTGCCCGCCAAACGGGTTGCGGAGGTATTCAGCGCGTGTATTGAAAAAAATGTTAAGGGCATTGTGCTGATCACCGCCGGTTTTAAGGAGATTGATGATCCGGCCGGAACGAGCCTTCATTCAGATATCGCCGGCATGATTAACCGCGCCGAAATCCCGGTGATCGGTCCCAATACATTCGGTATGGTGAATTTACATGCCAACCTGAACGCTTCATTCACGCCTGAATTTTCGATGTTGCCCAAAGGACGGATCGCACTGGTCAGCCAGAGCGGCGGGCTAGCGCATCTGCTCGGATTTATGGCCATGCGCGCACAAATCGGATTCAGCAAAATTATCGGATTGGGCAATCGCCTGAATATGGATTTTGCTGAGATGATCAATTTTTTGATGAATGATGATGAAACCGATGTTATCATGCTTTACATGGAAGGAATCGATCAGCCAATACGCTTTGTGGAAGCGCTTAAACGGCATGGAAATAAAAAACCGGTAATTATTTACAAAACCGGAAGCTCGCAAAAAAGTGATCTGGCCTCCCAGTCCCACACCGGTTCCATGGCCGGCAAGCACGCTATTTATCAAGGCGCTTTCAGACAGGCCGGTATTTTAACAACAGACAGCGCGGAAACGCTTTTAGATACGGCCAAAGCGCTGGCGGTATCACCGATCCCGCAAGGGCCCGGTGTTGCCATTTTATCCGGTCAGGCCGGGCCGGGCATTGCGGCTTGTGATGTTTGTGACGCCTGCGGTCTCAATATCGTCAATTTTAATAAAGACACCCAGGAGCGCATCAACGCCTATCTTCCGCCGCTGGCTTTAAGAACCAACCCGGTGGATATGGGGCCGGCCTGGTATGACGCCAAAGTGCAAAGCGGTATTGTTGAGGCCGTTATGAATGACTGCCATGTTGACGCCGTTCTCCTTCTAATCATGTTTGCTTCGGCCAATGCGGACTTGCTTGGGGGGCTGTATGATCAGTTTATAAAATTCAAACCCGGCAAACCGATCATCAGTTGTATTGCCGCGCCGCCCGAGATATGGGACAAGCAAATTCATCTGCTTGAAAGCGCCGGTGTTCTCGTCAATTATCCCACACCGGAACGGGCTGCCCTCGTTTTAGCGAATCTTGTAAAATATCGGGGTATACAATTTAAAGCGCGACAAAATGTAAAGCGGAAAGCCGTTCCGCTTACCTGGCTTGTGCAAAACGACGCGGAACAGCTTTCCACGTTACATCAGTATAGCGGTTTATAAGGTAAGGAGAAATAAATGAAAATTATCGACCAGGCGATTCAAAAGGGGCAAACCGCCCTTTCCGAATACGAATCAAAACAGGTGCTGGCGCACTATGGCATTCCGGTGACCAGGGAAACACGGGTTGAAAATAGGGAAAACCTTGGGGAAGCCATCAAAAAGATCGGCTATCCGCTTGTTCTGAAAGGGTGTTCGCCGGATATCGCTCACAAGACTGAAAAAGGCCTGATCTGTGTCGATATCAGGAACAATGATGAAGCCTTTGCCGCGTTTGATAAAATCATGGACGGAATGAACGGAAGCGCAAATTCGGTCCTGGTTCAGGAAATGGTCTGGGGCAAAAGGGAGCTGGTCACAGGCTTGACCCGTGATCCCCAGTTCGGCCCGTGTGTGATGTTCGGGCTGGGGGGAATATTTACAGAAATCCTCGAAGATGTCGTTTTCAGGGTCGCCCCTTTAGAGAAGCGCGATGCTATGGAGATGATGCGGGAAATCAAAGGATGTAAAATATTGGATGCCGTTCGGGGCATGGCGGCCGCGGATATGAATGCACTATCCGATATTTTGATTGCCGTGGGGCGAATCGGTTTGGAAAATAAGAAGATAAAGGAGATCGACATCAATCCTTTGATTATATCCGGAATTCAGCTGGTTGCGGTAGACGCTTTGATTGTATTGGAATAACCCCAAAAAATATAGACGTTCAGAAAATCATCCGATTGCCCCGACTGGCAATGTGCATAACCAGTTTTTATCATCTTTGGGTGTATATCGCAGTCTCCCCCAAAACCGTTATAATCAGCATTTTTACTGATTGTTGCTCTTGCTTAT
>JAOZRC010000048.1 GCA_029940345.1 Desulfobacterales bacterium | reverse complement strand
GCTTTATGTAGCCCTAAAGGCTACATAAGATAGGTTTTAATTTAATGATCTCCAACTAATAAGAGTGGGTAAACTATCAATTAATTATGCTTCACGCCTTAACCATCGCCCTTTCCGCCTTCCTCCTGTTCAACCTCCAACCCATGGTTGCTAAGATAATCCTACCGCTTTTTGGCGGCGGCTCCTCAATATGGCTAATCTCTTTGATTTTTTTTCAAGCCATTCTTCTCGGCGGCTATGCATGGGTTCATTATATTGCCTTGAAACTGAATTATAAACAACAGGTTGTTTGTTTTATACTTATTATTATACTGGCACTTTTATTTACACCACTTCAAATACGCAGCCCTGAGGTCGCTATACCACCAGCCGGAAAAATCTTGCTGGTTTTGCTAATATCCGTGGGATTGCCTTATTTTTTGCTTACCTGTACAAGTCCGCTGGTGCAATATTTGATCGGAGTCGATCAGACATCACGCTATCAAAACCCTTATGTTTTATATGCCGTTTCCAATCTTGGCTCTTTGGCTGGATTGTTAAGCTATCCCCTGCTGATTGAACCCAATATTAATAACAAACAGCAGGTTGAAGTTTGGTCTGCCATTTTCTGGATTTTCGCGCTTTTGCTGAGTTTATGTCTGCTTGCATATATGAAAGCATATAGACGAAAAGCGCCAGTTTCAACGCAAAAATACCTTCGTAAACACAAATCAAATTCTAAAACCATAACTAATTTAATAAAAGCCAAATGGTTTTTCAGCGCCTTGATCCCCTCTTGGGCGCTCATGGTTTTCACTCATTACATGACAATGGATATTGTAAATCTTCCATTGCTGTGGGTGCTGCCCCTAAGCTTGTATTTGCTTTCTTTTATTATTTGCTTTCTTTGGTCGAAAATTTCCGAACCTTCATATATCCGTACCCTAACAGTTTTGCTTCCCGTGGCAATGACGAGTATTGTAGTTTGGAGTGAAATGCAAATCGGCTTTCAATGGAAACTGATTTTAAGTTTGGTTTGTCTTTTTGCAATCTGCATGTTTTTTCATGGAAATCTTGAGCGTGAAAAGCCATCACCGGAATGGCTGACTATGTTTTATTTTTATCTTTCCTTGGGCGGTTTAAGCGGCGGCATATTTGTGGGAATCCTTGCGCCCCTTATGTTTAAATCCGTTGTTGAATATGATTTACTGCTTTGTACGGTGCTTTACCTTATCATTTCGCCCTATCTGATACATGTTCGTACAAAAATTAAAATGGTTTTTCAAATTATTTTTGCATTGCTCATAATGACCGTCTATATATTTCAGGAAATAATTTTTATTCCACCTTGCACCGATAAAGCGCGGAGCTTTTATGGCGCATTCAAGATTAAGGAATGGCCGGCCATTCCCAATCGGCAGGTTGCCCACCGACTACTTAAAATGGGAACAACGACGCACGGCGGTCAGGCGACAGACGCGCACGGTCGTCTTTTTCCCATTGCCTATTATCACGAAAAAACCGGTGTTGGCAAAGCATTGCTGTGTTTCAAAAGTGCTAAAAAAGTTGGCTTTGTCGGTCTTGGCGCCGGTGTTCTGGCCCTATATAGTCAAAAGGGTCAGACTTTCGATTTTTATGAAATCGATCAAACCGTTGTTGATATTGCTATTCACAAATTTGATAATCTACGGGCTAGCCCAGCGAATATCCGCTATTTTATCGGTGACGCCCGCATTTTGCTTCGTAAGGCGCCGGTTCAATCATACAATCTGCTCATTTTGGATGCCTTTTCCAGCGGCGCCATTCCGACGCATCTCCTTACCTTGGAAGCGATGGAAGAGTTTGGCCGTGTGCTTAAAAAAGACGGATTGCTGCTGTACCACATCTCCAACCGTTACATTGATCTGCTGCCGGTGTTACAATGCAACGCTCAAAAATTGGGTTTGCAGATTAAAATTTACGAAAATCCACCGGATAAAATGGTGCTGAAATATTCATCACGCTGGGTGGCAATCGGTCGCAACCGGCAAACTTTTGACAGACTCGCTCAAGACGATTCTGGCTGGAAAACGCCTCATTGCAAAAAAGTGTGTTGGACAGATGATTTTTCTAATATTTGGTCGGTGGTGAATTTCTGATGAACGACGTATTTATTTTATAAAGCTGATGCGGGCCACATGTTTCTGATGTTTGTACAGCGGTTGCGCTTCCCAAATATGCAGACCACCTACAATTTCAAGGCGGATGCCGAGTTCATCAGCGCGGAAATATTTGTTGTCAAGCGCCATGACAGATGCCTCTCCGGTTGTTCTGATCAAATTGTTATTAATTCCCGGTTTCGACAAACACCGGTTTTACGATAACACCTGTTGCTTCATTCAAATATTCTTTTTCATACTTCACACGGTTGGCGTCATCAATATATTCCACAAAAAAAACTAAAGCGATTTCAGAAAGTTCCAACTGCTTGCCATAGCAGGCGGCCTGTTCCAGTGCTTCATTATATCCGCTTGCGTCTGTATAGGATTTGACCTCCAGCGCGTACATCCGGTTTTTATAATTTATAAGAATGTCGATTTTTCCATTACCAGTGGGAAATTCTGGCCACACACGCGCTTTTTTAATCCCAAGGAAATCACAAAGATAGCGGTATAAGTTGAAATGAAAGACCGCCTCAAATATTCGCATATCTTTTCTTCGGGGCGCATCTTGCAACAGCCATTCACGGTTTTTTTTCAGATGCGTTTCAAAACGACGCATCAGATTTTTAATACTAAGTTCTTTTTCGGTAACGGTGTCACTTAGGTCTTCGAATGGTTCGCGTAGTTTTCCCATATAATCGAACAGCTCTTCGGAAAAATAATCGAACAGGCTTTTTTGAACAAACGGACTGGCAAACCTGACAAAGAGGTCTTGGGGCGCTTTCTCAATGTCGATCACGCCGTTCATATATAAAAAATTCAACCGCATTTTATTATATCCGAAAACTGTTTTTTCGTCCGTTTTGAACAGTGTCAGGATGATATCGCGGTAAGGTTCCTGTTTTGCTTTACTGATGATATTCAAAATATTGGCGTTCGGGAGCCCCCGAACCGCCATCCGATATACATATTCGAAATCGTCGACAGTGACGGGCCTGTTCTTTTCCGGAGTATAACCGGAAAACCCCTCTGTGAGCAGTTCTGCCAACCAGCAGGTCAGTCCGGGCTGTCCGCATGTTTCGTAAAATAGCTTTTCGACAACATCCCGATGAACGTTTTTCCCGCTCTCCTTTTCATACCATGCAAACATTCCGGCGACTTCATCTTTGGTCAGGTCGGGAATATGCAGACCTCGCTGCACATTGAAGGGCGATCCGCTGACGTTTTCGATGCCGAGTACACTTCTGACGCCGATCAGGGCCAGTCCGTGCAGGAGGCATCTTTTTTGGCCGGAAGGTTTGTCGGTCTCGTTTTTTCTGATGATGTACATATCTCTGAATGCATTTGCAAAACTGTTAATCATATTTTCTTTTAGCGCATCGAATTCATCAATAATCAGAATCACGGGTTTCGAAAAATACTGCTTTGTAAACACCTGGTGCAAGGTATCCCATGTTACGATATCCGGTAACTCTTTTCCAAACCACTCCTTCAGATTTCTGACAAAAAACTTCAAAATATTTTCATCAGATTCTATTTTCAGGGCGGACTGCATGGTGATAATACCGATTTCAAAATCACCTTGTTCCCTGATTGTATTTAAAACCTGCTGCATAACCCATGTTTTTCCAGTCTGCCGGGGCGCCCACACAGTAATATAATGCCCCCCTTCTGCGGGAACTTCGCCGGCAAGCAGTGTATATGCTTTGTCAATCAACGCTTTGCGCGGAGCATAATAGTGCAGTTTGGTGTTGATCGGTCCGTAAGATGTAAATTTACGTATCATTTATTCTTCACCACCTGATTGTTTCGGGTTGCCCTGATTAACACCAGGATTACACTCACAAGAAGAATCGAGACGCCGCCCAACGCTGTAAAGACCATTTCAATCCCATAAGATGCCTGGATGCTTTTTGCCATCAGCACTGCCAAAGCGCCAACGCCAAAGGTAAGGATAAATTTGAGGCCAAAAGCGGAGTGGTGAAACCGTTGCGGCGTCAAATTGGCTACCAGTGTATTTTCAATGGGCTGCATACCCAGCAGAAAGAATAAATATACGATTGCCAGACCGATTAGCGGTATATCGGTGGCAATGGCGATGAGAAAGGCCGCAGGTATTGTCAGGATATGAAAAGCCAGATAACAAAAACGTAAATCGAAATGTTCCGCCATACGTCCGCCGGTATATTGTCCGGCCATGCCGGTGACAAAAATCAAGGACGTGATCGTCGTCGCCAGGAGATTTGGGGAAATAACGGTCTTTAAGTGAAAAAACGTCGTCAGGCAATGATATATGCCCGTTGTTTTCAATTCAAAATAGGCGGGCAAAATCACCGTGGCGCCCCTGTAAACGATTCCGCCGAACATCATGGCTGCCAGCAGAATTAAAAACGGTTTTAGTGTTCCGTTATCTTTTTTATCTGTTCCTTTTTGAGCACTTTTGCCGGACGGCAATGGAAACAGAAGCATAAGCCCTATGCCTAAAAGATTTAACCCGCCGAGAAACAGGTAGGCCGCGCGAGGGCCATGAATCCAATTGATCAAACCGATCAAAAGCGGTGACGCCGCCAGCCCCAAATTGCCAAACATGCCATTATAACCCATGCCCAGACTCACCCGGGTAATTTCTTTTGAGATAAGACCCAGGCCGACCGGATGATATATACCTGAAAAAAGCCCCAAGGATGCGAGCGCCAATGTCAGTCTGATCGGTGAATCAAGCCATATAGCCGCTGCCAGACCGCTGCAACCGGCTCCGATATAATACACCCGGAATAGGGATACAGTACCACGGCGATCGGCTATAATTCCCCACGGCAGTGCGGTGATGCCAAACAACAGGTACATCAAAAACGGAATTTTGAGTACCTGGCTTATTTCCATATCAAATCGCATTGTCAGCGGCAATACAAGCGCAGGGAAAGCAAGCATATTAAAATGACTCATGAAATGGCCAAAACAGGTCGTAATCAGAACATGTCGTTCATGTGCATTCATACTGGGTATTGTTTTCTTCATAACCTTATACTAAAGACTTGCAAGACGATTTAACGTATCCGGAAATTTACTCGCCATCAAAATGAGAGCTGCAGCCTGGGGGTTGGGTTGGGTTTCCCCCTGTTCCCATTTTTTTAATGTACGAGGCGTCACCCTGAGATGCTGGGCAAATATTTTTATAGAAAGATTCAGTTTTTTGCGAGTTGCTATAATCATATCGGCATTAATGGGAAGCAAAGGGGTTTTTTCTTCGATCGTATGGGTTGTCAGTGATAGGTTGCCTTCCCGATGTTGACGGATGGCATCGACGCCGCCCATGATCTCTTTAAAAATATTCCGTTTTGGGCTCATTCCCCTCTCCTGAAAAATTTTTCATTCGTAATCGCCCGCTTCATTTGCAGCTTTTGGTCGCTTGTCAAATCGGCCGATTCTTTATTATTATATAAGGTAACAAAGAATATAAACTGTTCCTGGGTTTGTTCTATTGAAAGATGATAGTAGATAATCCGCAGGCCTCCATGTTGGGATTCTCGACATGGGTGATTCAGCCACTGAAGTTTCCGAAAACCGCCAGTGTTACTGATCACATCACCACGTTCCGGATTATCAACCAGGGCAATGCGTAGCGCTTCGTATTCGCTCGCATCCATATATTTTTTATGGTAACGCACGAAAATGGGAGTTTCCAAAAAAATGAATTTCATCGGTGTTCTTACGGTTCAGATAATATATTTATGGCAATCCCTGACTATCAACATTAGGCGGGACACATTGAAACCATCTACACTGTTACAAGGGCTTTGTCTGCCGCAACGGCGTTTCACACCTTAGTTCTTAAAAACTATTTTTCAAATGATTAATCTTATATTATTAAACCTACATTTTCAAGCGTATTTCGCATCAATTCAAAGAATATTACCGAAAATGGCAGCCCGATTTTATTCCGCTATGATGTTTCTCCTCGAATGCCATATTCTTGGGCCAATTTTTCATCGTAGCGCGCTTTTCTTCCTCCACATCGCTTCCGGGGACACAATTGGCAGCTATAAAAGGTTGTCTCAGTGGGAAAGTAAACACCGGATACGGACTTTCGCGGAAACATAAGAAGATATTCACTCAATCTCACGCTGATGGCCTCTTCAACACCATCAAGCATGGAAAATAAAAGCTTTTGTTCCGTGAGCGGCCAATCTTCAAGTGAACCGGGAGCCATGAATGCCATCTTGCTATAGGCAAATTTTGCTTTCAGATGATTTTCAAGGTGGTTGCGAGCTTTGGTGAGGGCGATGTTCCCAATCGAATCGAGGTAGTATTTTTCCAGGAAATCATCGGCGGCATCAGCGCTTTTTTCCAACCCGTCGCCAATGGTTACTACATAAGGAAAAACTCGTCCGACGTTATCCAAATTTTTCCGTAATACACGACTTTGCAGACGAAATCCGTTAATGAAAACGGCATCCTCGGCTTTTTTATCGACATAAGCGACTTTATATATCGCTTTAGGTGTAATTAGCGGTTGCGCAATCTTAAGCAGCGTCCGGGTCAAGTCAGAATCTCCTGTACGTTGCATATGCAGTTTTGACGCTATTTCCTTTGCATCCAGGTTGAGTGGTATTTTTTTAAGTATTTCCATTGGTAGCGGTATCCGTTTTTAATGAATTTTCAGATAATCAATGTCACTGTGTTATTCGTCGTAGATATACTATGATATATGCCTGATCTTACTTTTTGGCATCCCTCTATCCTTGTGCCATTAATTATCTGAAAGTCAATAAGAAAAGCGGCATTTTAAATATTTAAGGCGTTTGATCCGCTAAAATTTTTTCAGCCTGGTATCGTGCTTTTTCAAAAATGTCTCTGTCTGGCTCGGTTGTATTATCAGATTCAGCGGAGTCAGTAACAAAGATGAAATAGAGCGACTGCCCTAAAAAAAACATCCATATACCCAACGACCATGCCAGCATGGAGCGCGGTGTCCAATACGCCACCAAAGCGGCGGATCCGAAGCAGATCAGCACCTCTGCCGCAACTGTTTTAAACAATGCGCCCGGAAAGCACAAACTGCTGCGAATCTGACTGAGGATACCCAGAAGGCAAAGAAAAAACACTATATCAGAACCTTGCCAACCGATAAAGAGCAGGGGCAGCAAAAGTGGAAATAAAATTCTCCGCTTAGGTATTTTTCCCCAACGGGTCAGTAATAACGCATAACCTGCCAAATAGATCAAAAAAATCAAGCGAAAGTCTGTAGGATATTGAATCAAGTGAATATGATCCGTGATCATCCTGGCCGGTACAAAAGCAACCGCACAGATCAAACCGAAAACAATGGTCGTGCGTGTCATACGTCCTGTTTTATTCATGGCCGCACCTCCTTGCCCAGCTTTTCCTTACGGCGAAAAAGTTCTGATTCGACTTCTTCGGCCGAGGGTTCGCCAACGTTTTTGATATGTAAAAAGTCAGACAGGTCAGCCGCCGGGTCCTTTGATTTCATTGTGTGTAAATATTTTTGGGAACGGAGTTGAAGTTCGCTGAGTTGCTGTTGTCGCTGTGCTATGCTTTCCTGTAACTGATTGATTTCAGTGTCTGACGACTCGATTTTGCGTCCGGTTTCATCGTGCAGTCTGACGATTGGCTTGATTTTTTTGATCAGAAACCGGGCGATATCATCTTTATCTTTTTGAATGGCAGTCTCAATCTCATCCTCTGTCTGTGCAATTTCCTGTTCATATTTGCGATAATCCTGATGAATCGACTCCCTGGCTAAGGTGATCAGACGTAATCTCGCCTCCTGCTCGCCAAGTTCTTTTTCCATATCACGGAGATATTGTTTTAAAAGCAACTCTTTATCCTCAAGTTGATCCATCACACCGTGGATGTCAGCCTTACATAGTCTTATAAAACGTGTCATAATGCTCATGTTATCCTCCTTTTTGGTTGTGCCGAAGCCCCAGAGTTTTAGCTGTCGTATTTCAAAAGAATTGATGCCTGGGCGCTTCGACAATTAAATTGATGGCCAGATGGCGTCATTTCGAACGCCGCTTCTGATACCCTTGGTACTGAAGTGCCTTGGCGTTGCGTTTCTGCTTAAGTTGAACGCTTTGCCGGTCGCCTTGAAAGGTTTCCGTCACCATCTCTTTGAGGGCGCCAACCTCTTTGTCAAGATTAGCGGCCACTTTCGGTGATTTTATAACGCGATTGGCCAACTCCTGCTCTTTTTTGTAATAGTCGATTTTTTTCTGTGCATCCTGCTCGTTACCCTGTTTAATATCGGCGGCGACTTCTTCTACAAGTTTGTTGTAGTCATCCTGGAGTACTTTTTTTTCCCACACTTGCGGTTTAATCGAGGAAATAACAGCGCTTTTATCTTTCACACAGGCAATCTGCAAAGGCTCAGACAATGCGGCGATGTAAGTTTGGTCTTTGTGAAGATAACGCACCCGGATGCCGTTGAGTTCGAATGTTCTTTCGCGGTCCGTGGCGACCTGAAACGTAAGAAACAGTTTGCGTGAATGACCTGCCTGGATATCTCCCGGATGGAAAATCGCATAGCCGTCTCTTTGTTCAATGGGATAGCCGGAAGCATTCACCAGCGTAACGCCATTTGCCAAGGGCACTTTGATCGCCACTGCGCTGGCGGCAATCATCCGGGTTTGGATAAATTCTTTTTCAAATATGCCGGCAAATGCATTCGGATTCTCCATATAATAATAGGAACCGGCACCACGATCGGCCAATGTCGTCATAAGCTGTTCGTTAAAATCATTGCCCACACCCACCGTGCTGATAGCAAACGCTTTTTCCACGGAAAGGGAAGCCATATTGCCCAGTGCAGAGGGATCAGTCACGCCTTGGTTGGCCAGACCGTCGGAGATCAGAAGCACCTTACGGATGTTGCCGTTATTCCGTGCGGCCAAAAGAACATTGATCCCTGTTTGCAGGCCGGCACCCAGATTGGTGCCGCCGCCGGCATTGATGCCCCGTACTATCGTTTCCAAACGCATCCGCTCAGATACGGTCACATTGACGAGCCCAGTGTGTTTGATAACACCGTTGGCATAGCTTACCAGGCCAAAACGGTCTTTATCCGAAAGCTTGGCTAACAGCTTCAGGATCGCAGATCGGGCGTCTCTTAATTTTTGGCCTTGCATGGAACCGCTCCGATCCAGGACAAACACCATATCAACATTCTGGGCGGTTGCACTTTGGTCGTCTGAGACATCATCCGCGCTCAATGTCAACGCAAGCGCGACGGTTCCGTCTCCGCCGGCAAATATTTTATCCTGAACCAGGTTTGCACTTACTGATATGATGCCTTGCGACACCCCCATCACGGGTACGGTTGCGATAACAGTTGAATGTTCTCTATTCGAATAGGCCATGGCAACACAGGTGACGGCGATCAGACATCCAACCAAAACAAACGGTTTTAACAATTCTTTTTTCATAACATCCTCCTTAATTTAGTTAATCAGGTTAATCAGGTTAATCAGGTTTGCTGTTGCAACAACGTTGAGTTAATTCTAACCGTCTGAAACAAAAATGCAATTCAAAGAAATGTAAAAGAAAAGGTGAAAATTTTTACATAACTTTTACATTGTTTTTTTGCATATTTGTGGGTATCTTTATTTTTCAGATAGGAACGCGGGTTAAACAGGTTCTGAAACCAGGAAAAGGTGATGACCAAATGATGAATCGGGAATCCAAAACCGGACGATTGGCCGCCTTGTTCGTGCTCGGCAATGTACTATTCAACTATCCCATCCTGACCATATTCAATCTGAAGTTTACGTTTTGCGGTATTCCTTTGCTCTATCTATATATCTTTACGGTCTGGTCGGCATTAATCATTGCGATTATTTTTGTCACCCAGATTCGCCCCAAATCCGACTCCGCGAATGTCTCTGGCTCCCCTGGCACGGCTGATGTGACAGACCGAGGCAATCCATGTTAGAGCAAGAAGCCATCCTGTTTTTTTCTTTCGGCTATATCGGCCTCCTTTTTGGGATCGCCTATTTCGGTGATAAACACGCCGAAGCCAGAAGCAGCATTATAAGTAACCCTTATATTTATGCCCTCTCTTTGGCGGTGTTCTGCACCGCATGGACTTTTTATGGCAGTGTGGGGCGCGCCGCCAGCAGCGGAGTCGGATTTTTGCCCACCTACATCGGTCCGACCCTGGTCATGGCCTTGGGTTGGACTGTTTTACGGAAAATCATACGCATCAGCAAAGTCAATCGGATCACCTCCATCGCCGATTTTATCGCTTCGCGCTACGGGAAGAGTGCGACCTTGGCCGGTGTGGTCACCATTATTGCCGTTTTAGGGATCATACCCTATATCTCAGTTCAAATAAAAGCCATATCAACGACATTCTTACTCATCAACCAGTATCCGACGATTCGCATGCCTGACCATTTCGCCGACATCACGGTGTTTAAAGACACAGCCTTTTACGTGGCTCTATTGTTAGCCGTTTTTGCCGTTCTTTTTGGAACTCGTCATATAGAAGCCACCGAACGGCATGAGGGCCTGGTGGCAGCCATCGCATTTGAATCAATTGTCAAACTTGCCGCCTTCCTTGCTGCGGGAATTTTTGTAACTTATGGTATTTACAACGGTTTCGGTGATTTATTTAATAAGGCCCAAGCGGTTCCGGAAATTCGTAAACTGTTTACTTTGGATGTTAAATCCGGCACTTATGTAAACTGGTTCGCCTCTCTCCTGGTTTCCATGTCAGCAGTGATGTTTCTTCCCCGCCAATTCCAAGTGATTGTTGTTGAAAACGTCAATGAAGAGCATTTGAATAAAGCAATATGGCTTTTTCCGTTATATTTATTGGCCATCAATATTTTTGTTCTTCCGGTGGCCTTTGGCGGGATGCTCCGTTTTCCCGACGGGAACGTGGATGCGGACACTTTTCTACTAACCTTGCCTATGGCTGAACATAAGGAATGGTTAGTTATGTTAGTTTTTATAGGCGGGTCATCAGCCGCAACCGGCATGGTGATCGTTGAGACCATCGCCCTTTCCACGATGATATGCAATGATCTGGTCATGCCGGTGCTGTTACGCTTACCCCATTTGCGATTCGCCTGGCGTCACGATTTAAGCACGTTATTTTTGGCCATTCGCCGGGGAAGCATCGTACTGGTACTGCTGCTCGGTTATGCCTACTTTCATTTTGTCGTCGAGTACTATACATTGGTTTCTATCGGGATGATCTCTTTTACGGCGGTGGCCCAGTTTGGTCCGGTGATATTGGGGGGTATATTCTGGAAGGGCGGCACCCGGACAGGCGCGCTTTGCGGCTTGATTGCCGGTTTTTCAGTCTGGGGATACACACTCGTATTTCCATCGCTCGCTCAGGCCGGTTTTTTTTCAACTGATTTCTTTGGCCAAGGACCGTTCGGTCTGGCGTGGCTGAGACCGTATCAGTTGTTCGGGCTTAATATCGCGGCGCTCGGCTTGGATCAATACACTCATGCGATTTTCTGGAGCATGTTTGTCAATGTCAGCGCTTATATTGGCGTTTCTTTTTTTAGCCGCCAATCTGCCCTTGAACACACTCAGGCAACCCTGTTTGTGGATGTATTTAAGCATTCCGCCGAAACCGAAAAACCCGCTTTCTGGCGGGGAACCGCCTCTGTTCCGGCTCTGCAAGCGCTTCTGGCGCGCTTTTTGGGGAAACGGCGGACAGATGAAGCATTTTCTGTTTATGCCCAAAAACACAGTATCGATTGGGAACAGGCATCTACGGCAGACGCCAGTTTGGTCAGTTATTCCGAAAAATTACTGGCCGGCGCGATTGGGTCGGCTTCAGCGCGTGTGATGGTGGCTTCGGTTGTAAAAGAGGAGCCTCTGGGCGCTGCCGAAGTGATGCATATTCTTGATGAAACCCGGCAAGTCATTATCTACAGCCGTGAATTGGAAAAAGCGACCGCCGAACTCAAGGCCGCCAATGAACGTTTAAAAGAACTGGATAAGTTAAAGGATGAGTTTATTTCCACAGTAACCCATGAACTGCGAACACCGCTGACTTCGGTGCGGGCGCTGGCGGAAATTCTGTATGTCAACCCGGACATCGATCCGGACAAACATAAGCAATTTTCGGGAATTATTATCAAGGAAAGCGAAAGATTATCCCGACTGATCAATGATGTTCTGGATTTCCAGAAGATGGAATTCGGCCGGGTCGATTGGCATATCTCGCGGATTGATCTTAAACAAGTTATTGAGGAAGCGGCAGTATCTGTTAACCAGTTGATTTTTGATAAAAACATACAACTGGAGTTAGACTTGCCCGAACTGGTGCCTTTGATTTCCGGCGACCGGGACCGCTTGATACAGGTTATGGTAAATCTTATTTCCAATGCGGTAAAATTTTGTGACCGCGATCAGGGAATGATCATCATTAGCTTGAAGGTTGAAGCCGATTATTTAAGAACCGATGTAAAGGATAACGGTATCGGCATCAGTCCAGAAGACCAGGAGATTATTTTTAATAAATTTCAACAGGTCAAAGACGCCTCAAGGGGGCGACCGAGCGGAACAGGTGTAGGGCTGACCATTACACGGCGCATTATTGATTTTCACCGGGGGAAACTCTGGGTTCAAAGTGAAGTGGGGAAAGGATCGACATTCTCATTTACTTTACCTTTGACTGAATGTTTTGATTCGGATGACAACGGCGGATTCAATAATTTAGAAACATAATGTCTGGCTGCGAAGCTTCCCTGCTCGGTATCCATCAGTTGTAGGCTGTCAACATAAGGCGGGACACTTATGTAGCGCGGGAAGCCGTCCCGCGTCGGTTAATAGCCGCACTGCTCTGAAAAAGCGGAACAGCTTTCCGCTCTACATCTATGGTTTTGGTTATTTCGAAATTTAAGTCGCGGTCGATTGTTTTACGGGTAGACCCTACAAAATAGTGCAGGTCAATAATATCAGTAGGTTACATCCTACTTCCCAAAACTGCGACTATGTAAAATCAATAGGTTACATGGGATCACAGTTTCGTTTGACACCACCTGCACTGTTTTGCAGGGACTACCGTTTTACGCAACAAGTCAAATCCTCGTAATGAGTTATCTTTCAGACCATCGGTCTGATTTTATAATACAACAAAACACTGTATGTATTTTGTTGTACAGAGATTAACCAGCAGGCTTAATCCGCTTGCATATCATCAGGAAGTTCGATTCCCTTTTTTTCTAATAATAGCCGGAGAGACTTGAGTTTCTGGTCTGCCAGTTTTTTTTCTTTGAGTATGTGCTCTTTTTCTTTAAGTACCTGCTCATTTTTTTTCTCCATCACTTCCATTTTTTTCTTAGTCACTTCCATTTCTTTTTTAGCTTTTTTCATGCTGTTGATAATGGTATTACGTGTATAAATCGCATCCAACCGGCTTTGATACATCAGATAATTTTTTTGGCTTTCTGAAAATCCGTGCATAACTTCCATAACCTGCCTCATCTCTTTTGTTTTCATGTTTTCAGGAGGATTGTCCGTATCCAGATTCTTGCCTTCTTTGAAACAATAAATCCAACGTTCTTTTTCAGTTTTTATTGTCCTGCCACGCGGCCATTTAGGCAGTTGCAGTACATGAATGGCCAGATGATCTGTCATAACAAGTTTATGTTTAAGATTATAAAGTGTGAAAGAGAGATGATAATCTTCAATTTCCTTGAAAAGCACACCGTCAAGCAGCCAGATTGAAATAGCCGGCTTGAGCATCTCATAATCATCACCTTTTTTTATTTGAGAGTGGTAAATGCTGCTCCATGTGTAAATGATTCGCGCGGCAAGAGCGGGATGCACATCAAGTTGAATTTCAACCTGATACTTTTTACCGTTTTCATCCACGGCCTTGACATCCACTATGGACATTTTGTCTTCGATGAATTCCCGTTCGTTATATGGATTTAGAATCGTCACATCCTGAATCAGCGAACCTTTTTCAGGTTCCAGCACCGCGTTCAGGAAATGAATTAACAGATTTTTATTTTCTTCGTCACCGAGGATCGCTTTGAAGACACAATCAACTGTGGGATCAATTCGGTATTTCATCAGAGTATATGCCTTAATCTGAAGTTAATGGTCAATTGATTCTTATTTGCGGTTTTTCTTTTCTTCAATCGACAATGACTGACATTCAATATCAGAATTTATTTCTGATTGCAACGGCCTTAATACTTGACAGTAAAATGTGCCTGACTGAAATCAGTTGTATGTTACTGTGTGAAATTAATGATCTGAAGGAATACATCTAACGCCTCCATAATCTTAAAAACACATAACATAAACAATAGGTAGCTGCAATCCACATCACAACAATAGATAATTCTAAAAACAGGTCTTTAAAAAGATAACCCCAGCCCGTATCATAATTTTTTGCAGTAGCGACAAGATTTTCAATCATTACCTGTAAATACCGACTTGTCGTGAACAGGGATAATATCGCTCCGAAATCCCATGCTAAAATATCTTTCAACGTGTTGCTTGCCAATGGTAAAAAGTTATTTGTTTGATGGCTAAAACTGATGATGACTTCTTTGCTCATAATTATCTGATATATTGTTATGTAAGGCACGAGTTGGATGGCAACTTCCCTGGAAGGTGAGGCTGCGGAAATCATCAGGCCCAGCGTTAAACCGGAGCAGGACGCCAAAAACAAGATTATGAATCCGTAATCTAGCAGTATCAACTGAATTATCTGCTGGATAATACGGTCTGTAAGCGTGAAATTAGGCCTGATATCAGACACCCAATTATCAAACAAGTCCTTATCCGATCCGGTAGTCAGCCATTGCCATCCGTTTTTTGTTTTTATCAAAATCAGACGCCAACCATTATCATTGCGCAAATGGGTGTATGCAAAAACCATCTCGGTTAATGGCATCGCTTTGATTTCTTTGTATTGCCGCTGATAACTGATTTTTCGTTTAGTTTCATCAAATTTAGCGCGCTCTTTATCAAAGTTGATGTTCTCCAAACTTATCCTATCATTTATCCACGTTTTATAACTGCCGTTGAATAAAATATTGATTTTTCCCTGATTATAACGGATTTGGGGGGGAACTTTTATTGACATTTTGCAGATCCTAATGTAAGGTTTTCTGAAAAAG
>JAOZRC010000555.1 GCA_029940345.1 Desulfobacterales bacterium | reverse complement strand
TTACGAGGCGGAGCCTCGTAACGAGCGGAAGTGTCCCGGCTTATGTTGGTAGCCCCAGAATGTAACCGTTCACTCCTACCCGTCCTATTTCCCATGCTCCGGCGCGGGAACCTTTCCGCAACCTTGAATTAACGCGGCTTTGGCCAAAAATAAAGTTCCCACGCCGGAGCGTGGGAACCAGGGGGGATGTGACAGGCGGGATGTGAATGGTTACGGTGATACTGTTGACACTCATATAAAAATCCGGTATGTTGCGGTTTTGAAATGTGTTAAAAGAAAATACAAAATGATGAATAACGTATCTGAAATCAAAAATACCGGCAACCTGATTGCCTGTCACGAATGCGATTTGCTCCATCGGCCCACGGCTGTTAATTGGCCCGAGAGGCCTTCGAAGCGACGAACCAACACATTCGTGGCAAAATGCAGCCGATGCGGATGTGTGCTTTATCGACGTAAGTATAATAGCCTTGACCGGACACTGGCTTTGACACTGGCCAGTCTGATATTAATCATTATTGCCAACATATTTCCTTTTATGGCTTTTGAAATGGGCGTTAAAATTCGCCAGACCACCCTCATCACGGGGATAACCGAATTGTATAAACAGGGGTGGCCGGAGCTGGCGGGCCTGGTAATGCTTACAACCATCCTTGCGCCTTTTATCCAGGTAATGGGGATGCTATATATACTGCTGCCGTTGCGAGCAAATCGTTTGGCGCCGAAATTCACAACGATTTTCCGTTTTGTGCGCAGCATGCAACAATGGAGTATGCTGGAGATTTTTATGCTTGGTATTCTGATATCCCTTGTCAAACTCGCCAAGATGGCCAAGATTGTTCCGGGCGTGGCCCTGTTTGCTTTAATGGCGCTGATATTTGTGCAAGCAGCGGCCATAAACGCCTTGGACCCCGATATTGTATGGAAAAAATGGCAACCCAAAGCGTGAATCCGCATTCAACATATCCAAAAGCGCTGACAGCGCGAAGCATCGCGCTGGTCAGTTGCCACAGTTGCGGTCTGCTTTGCCAAAATCCTGCAACACGGCAAACCGCTAAGGGTGACGACATGGCTGCAAGCCGTCACAGTGCCCACATAGGATACAGTTGTCCACGTTGCGGCGCTGCGCTGCATCATCGCAAACCGGACAGCATCAGACGGACATGGGCGCTTGTTCTGGCAGCCTATATTTTTTATATCCCCGCGAATGTGCTTCCAATTACAACGGTGATTTATGTGGGCAGAGCGCAATCGGACACCATTATGAGCGGCGTTATCTATTTTTTATCCACCGGGATGTGGCCGATCGGATTGATTATCTTCATTGCCAGTGTTTTTGTACCGTTAGTAAAATTGTTTATTCTTACGTTTTTGTTGATTTCAGTGCAACGCAAATCGACCCGATGGCTCAAAGAACGCACACGCCTTTATCGTCTCACAGAAATTGTAGGCCGCTGGTCAATGGTGGACATCTATGTGGTAACGCTTCTCGTCGCACTGGTTCACTTGGGAAGCTTGGCCACGATTTACGCCGGCCCCGGAGCTGTTTTTTTTGGCGCTGTGGTTGTGATCACCCTGTTTGCCGCTGAGAGCTTTGACCCCCGAATAATATGGGATATAAAGGAATCTCCTGATGAAGAGTGATGAAACTGACGAAAATGAGTCTCCGCGTATGTATGAGGTGCCTGAACCGATCATCCAAACGCCCAATTCTAATTACAGGGGCCGGCTTTCAATCGTTTGGCTGGTTCCATTGGTAGCGGCGATTATTGGCGTATTGTTAGTTTACAAAACATTTACAGAAAAAGGCCCCCAGATCACCATCACGTTTGAAACAGCCGAAGATCTCGAAGCTGGCAAAACAAAAATCAAATATAAGAATGTGGATCTTGGTGTTGTCGAAACCATCCACCTCAGCCCGGATTCGTCACATGTCATCGTAATCGCTCAATTGAGGAAAGAGGCGGAGGCTTTTCTATCCGAAAACACACGTTTCTGGGTGGAGCGTGCCCGAGTTGCAGCCGGCAAAGTGTCCGGCGTCGGAACCCTGCTTTCAGGCGCTTTTATCGGTATGGATCCGGGCAAATCGGGTGAAACAACGCTGCAATTCAAAGGATTGGAAACGCCGCCCATCGTCACTGCTAATTTACCAGGGCGTCATTTTGTATTGCAAGCCCCACGATTGGGTTCTTTGGATATTGGCGCACCAGTGTATTTTCGGCAAATTAAAGTGGGACAAGTTGTCGGTTTTAATCTGGATGATGACGGTAAGGCTGTCACCATCAAGTTGTTTATCCATGCACCTCATCACACATTGGTGTTTAGTAACACCCGTTTCTGGAACGCCAGCGGTCTTGATTTCACGATGGACGCCCAAGGTATCCGCATGAATACGGAAAGCCTGGTAACAATTCTGGTCGGTGGGATTGCATTTGACACCCCGACCAACCTGGAAGAGTGCGGGCAAGCGGCCGAAAATGAAGCCTTTAAGCTCTATACCAATTTTGAGAGCATCTTCGAAAAGACGTATACTCGTAAAATCAACTTGCTTTTGAACTTTGACGGCTCGGTCAGGGGGCTTTCCGTGGGTGCGCCGGTTGAATTCAGGGGAATTCGCCTTGGCAAAGTGCTGGATGTCGAATTACAATTTGATCTCCAAAAACAGATTTTCCGAATCCCGGTTTTAATTGAAATCGAGCCAGAGCGAATCAACACAGCCGGTGAAATACCGGCCGATGATCCGGATCATAAAATCATGAACCATCTGGTGGCTCAGGGACTACGTGCGCGACTAAAAACAGGCAATCTGATTACCGGTCAATTATTTGTCGATCTGGACATCTATCCGGATGCGCCCAAAGAGTATATCGTTTGGAAAGAAAAGTATCCGCGGATGCCCACGCTGCCCAGACGAGTGGATGAAATTTCCGCCAGCCTGACCCAATTGCTCAGTCGCCTGCAAGAAGCGCCTATTAATGAATTTTTTACAGATTTGCACCATACCATTCAGGGCGCCGATCGTCTGATGAATTCCGCCCAATTATCTAACGCCATTCTGTCGCTGGATAAAACGCTTGAACACGCCAGGCTATTTGCTAAAGTGCTTGACACAAGTGTTGCACCTGAATTAAAAAGTGCTTTAAGCGAGTTAAACGCAACCCTCAAACATACGAAACAACTCACTCTGAACCTGGATGCCAAGGTGACGCCTAAACTGGGACTTGCGATTGAACAGGCTCAAACGACTTTGGCAACCATCGGAGGCACATTAAGCCAGGACTCGCCGTTGTTCCATGAATTGATTCGTATGGTGCGCGAACTTGCTGACGCCGCCCGCTTTATACGCGATTTGGCTGACTACCTGGAACGCCATCCGAATGCGCTGATCTATGGGAAAGCAAAACAACGATGAAAAACACAACCACATACTGGCAATCCTTCGGGCGAACACTGATCTTTTTAATTATTTTGGCCGGCATCGGATGCGCCGGGCCAGCATCTTTGGTGGAATATTACACATTGGCCTCCCTGACAGAGAATCCGGATGGGGCAGCCGAACCCATTCTTTTCAAATCGGGGGCTGGCGCTAACCTTTCTATCGGAGTCGGGCCTTTAACATTTCCCAAAACCATTGATCGCCCTCATATTGTCACCCGAACCAGCACTTATAAACTTCGCGTCGCTGAATTTCATCGATGGGGCGGTTCCCTGCATGAGGACTTTTTAAATGTATTATGCGAAAATATGGCTCTGCTTTTGGGGACAAATCAAGCAGAGCCCTATCCATGGGAGACTTACTTCAAACCGCGTTGGCAGTTATACATAACTGTCCGCCGCTTCGATGGGATATTGGGTGAACAGGCGCGATTGAATGTTATGTGGCGCTTAACGAATCGGAAATCAGGAAAAACGGTGCTTGTACGCCAATCCGAGTTCAAAGAGGCGGTGTCCGGGTCGGATTATGAATCCTTTGTTTCAGCGCAAAGCAGGGTTTTAGCCGCATTCAGTCGTGAAATTGCGCTTGAAATAGCCAAACTGCAAATCAGTGAACCATAACAAAGTGTATAAAGTTTGAAGTGCCTATAGTTAAGAGCCTGTTTGAAAAGTCTTAAATCGGCTGCAAAAGCGTGAGAGCGGTTC
>JAOZRC010000554.1 GCA_029940345.1 Desulfobacterales bacterium | reverse complement strand
GATGAAAATGAAATGAATCATCTCATCGACACGGCCGGTGATGTGTGGCGTTTTGAGGGAATCGCTTATTACGCCTATCCGTAATCGAAGACTGGCTTCACCGCATCCGGAGTGCCAAACCTACAGTTTGGCATTGTGCGCCGGCTTTACCAAACTGTAAATCCGGAGTGCAAAAGTTAAGCAAAGCGGTCTTTTGCAAAAATCAATTGCGAAAGACCGTTCCGCTCCGTTCCTCTTAACTTTCGCACTCCAGACCGCCGAAAGGGAGTGCGAGCTTCAGCTTGCTATAAACGCAAACTGAAGTCAGCACTCCATTCTATAGACAATTCATTCAGCCTTCCTCAACAGCCTCAATTTTAACCTAAATACAGTTCCGGCGTTACGCCAATTACGCCCAGTTTCCAACGGCGCATTCGCGTGGGTATGATTTTGATATTGCGTTGCCGTCGAAGTAACGAACAAGTCGTTTGAGAGGTTAGTTTTTGTAATGCGTCAAAATAAATTGACACACTCCTCGTTTTGAAATACATTGCGCAATACGGAGGTGCAGGAATGATAACTTTAAGACTTGATCCTAAATTAGAACAAGCTATTAATAATACATCTAAAAATCTTGGTTTATCCAAATCGGAATTAATTCGCAAAAGCATCAATGAGTATATAAGTAAGCTTGACAAACCAAATGCATGGGAAATTGGTAAAGATTTATTTGGCAAATTTTCAAGCGGCTCTGATAATCTGTCAAGTGATAGGAAGGAACTCATAAAAAAGAGAATTAAGGCTAAAAGAAATTGAAAAAAATTCTCATAGATTCTGGCCTGCTAATAGCCCTTTTTGATTCTTCTGACAAGTATCATAAAGAGGCTGTTGACTTCATAAGAACCAATAAATATCCGCTTGCCACAACAATTGCCTCTGTCACCGAAACACTGCATTTATTAGATTTTAATCGAAAGGCCCAGATAGATTTTATGGAGTGGGTGCATAAAGGTGCTGTTGAACTTCAAAATATCGAAAACTGTGATTTTGGTAGGCTCAAAGCGCTAACAGAAAAATACTGTGATTTGCCAATGGATTTTGCTGATTCCTGCCTTGTATATTTAGCCGAGAAACTCAATCTCAACACCATTGCAACTATAGATCGTGATTTTACTATTTACCGCATACAAGGAAGAAGAAAATTCAAAATTATTCTTTCATAGAAACATAGAGAACCTAAACTGACTAACGAGGAACAGCGCAAACTGATAAAGAGAGAATTCCCGAAAAAAATGACCCTGAAAATCAAAAAAATTCTATGCGCCACCGATTTCACCGCTTTTTCCGAAGAAGCATTGCGTTTCGGCGTCAGTTTAGCACACCAATCAGACGCCCTGCTGTCAGTTTTTCATGCGGTTTATGTGCCGCAGGACCAGCTTTACGGCAGTACTGAATTTGAACGAGGCGGTGAACGCGACAAGGCCATTGCAGAAACTAAGATCAAAATCAAATCCATGATGGCGCCTTTTCAGATCAGATGGACGGAAGTGATCTCAATAGGGGAGCCGGTTGAGCAATTTTTAAAGGTCGCTGAACAGCAAGACGCAGATTTGATTATTACCGCCAGCCACGGCCTTTCCGGATTTAAACGATTTTTTATCGGCACCGTGGTCGAACGTTTGTGCCGCGCCCTCACGCGACCGCTTTTGGTAGTGCGGCCGCGGCCGTATGCTTTGTCCGAATCAGAAGCTAACAAACACGGCATCCCGCATGACGCCCCGGATCAAAAAAAAATAAACGATATTGTGGTTGCCTGCGCGGATAATCATCTATCGGCAATGATTATCCGCTATGCCGCCGATCTGGCATTGGCGTTTAACGCCCGGCTGCATCTTGTACATGCCATTGAAGCGCCGATTGACGCTGACCTGGTTGAACCCACGGATGCGCCCTATACACAGGTGCAGGAACTTATGCAAGATCAATTGCGCCAACGCCTTGCAGAACGTATTCCGCAACCGTTGCCGTCGCAATGCAATTTTATGATTGCGCTTCGCCCCGGAATTCCTCAAGAAATTCTACCGGTTTATGCGGCCGAGCATAATGCTGATCTGATCATTGTCGGCGCGTGGCGTCAAAGCAAAATGGAAAGCCTGTTGATAGGATCCACCACCAAAGCGATGTTGCGCCATGCGACCTGCGATGTCCTGGTATTGCCGTTCTCTGAACCTGGCCATGCCGATAAGCGGGAGGCCTGATGTCTAAAACCGGTATCGTCAGAGACGACCGCTGTTTAAAGCACTTGCCGGGGGAAGGGCATCCGGAAAGCCATCAACGTCTGGAAGCTATCTATTCGATTTTAGATGAACCTGAACTGCAAGCGCATATCATGCCGGTTAAAACCAGAATGGCGATACGTGACGAACTGCTTGAGATTCATACACCGGAATACATTGATAAACTGGCGACCACGGCCCTGCGATCTCACTGCGCGCTCACGCCGGACACGCTCACCTGCGCCGATTCATATAATGCGGCCCTGTTAGCGGCTGGCGGTTTAATGCAAGCCATTGCCCGGGTTGAATCCGGTGAACTTACCAATGCCTTTGCACTGATGCGCCCACCGGGTCATCATGCCGAACGCAGCCGCGCCCTGGGGTTTTGCCTGTTGAATAATGTCGCTTTGGCTGCCGGCTTTGCCCGAAAGTCGCTGGGGATGCGTCGTGTGCTGATTGTGGATTGGGATGTTCATCACGGCAACGGCGTCCAACACGCATTTGAGAGAGATGCTTCGGTGCTTTTCATCTCGATTCATCAAAATTTACGCTTTCCCGGAACCGGTTTCTTTACTGAAATCGGTGGTGGCCAAGGCGAAGGTTTCACATTGAATGTGCCGCTGCCCGGAGGATATGGCGACAGCGAATATGCCGCTTTGTTTAACCAGGTGATTCGTCCCGTAGCCCTTGAATTCGAACCGGAACTGATCCTGGTTTCGGCCGGTTTTGACACCCATATCAAAGACCCCATGGGTGGAATGCGGATGACACCGCAAGGATTTAAAGCCTTAACCCGTATTATGATGGAAATAGCGGCGGTGTGTTGCCAAGGACGCCTGGTGCTTTCTCTGGAAGGCGGTTATCATTTGGAAGCGTTAAAAACTTCTGTGGCCGCCGTGTTACAGGAGTTAACCGACATTACGGTTTACAATGCATCTGAGCTTGCGGCGCAGGCCGATCCTAAAAAAGTGAATTATGCCCTTAAACGTGCTTTGAATGTTCACCGGCATTATTGGAAAAGTCTGAAATAATTTGACCTGTGCAATTAAAATGATATATTCCTCATAAGCTCCGTGAGAGCGACATATTTGTAGTAAAATCATGTTCTGATTCGGTCAAAGTCCCATCGGGACGGCATGTTTGTAATGTAATTGCGCATATCATGTTATGCTGTGACTGATATGCCGTCCCGATGGGACTCTGACGAAATATTAGCCTGATGATTCTACAAATATGCCGTCCTGACGGGACTCTGAATGAATCGCACAGGTTGAATAATTTTGAAAAAAGCGTCCGAAACGGAGGTGATAATGAATAAAATTAAGATCATGGAATCTTCGGTGCGTAAATGGGAAAGAATAATCAACGAAAACAAATCCGATGGCGGCGTGTTGGATTGTCCGCCTTGCCGTATTTTTTATTTCACCTTTTGCTTCGGCTGTCCCATAGCAGCGTACACCGGGCAGAAATTCTGTAAAGGCTCGCCTTACGGACGCTGGTACTGGCACCAGCTGAATGAGCATGACAAGATTCGCAAAAAAATATATTGCCCCGAATGCCTGAAAATAGCCACCGAAATGCGTGATTTTATGATAGAAATCGTGGAGAGTATGAAAGCGCAAAAAGCAGAGCGTTAATCAGACGAGCTTCATCAGGAAAAGAGGAACAATCGCCTCGCCATCACTTTGTTTGCAAGATTTGGCATTTTTATTCTGGCATTTTGGTTTCAGGTGTCAGAAGTGAGACGGGCAAAACCTGAACACTGAAACCAGCCCTCATGTCGAAGCAATAGGGTAAAATACTTTCAGGCCATTTTGAAGGATGCCGAATTCTGCTATTTTAAATTTTGTTATACTCACAAAGGCCATAATTGGTGATTTTTTAATCTTATTCAAATCTAATGGC
>JAOZRC010000553.1 GCA_029940345.1 Desulfobacterales bacterium | reverse complement strand
AACACTGACTTGGGGTTGAAACCCCAAGCTATATCACATTGCCGCTCTGCGGCATAACCTCCCCCCCAAATCCGTTATAATCAGAATTAATTGTATCTTATTCAAATTTAATGGTATAGGTTTCAATTCTGACATACACAAGCAAATTGCAAATTTGCCCTACGCCAGCCGATTATACGAATAATGGAGGAGGACGTTCTAAATGGGAAAAAATGTTCATTGCAGGTGCAAAACGGGCTGTAAAACCCGGCGTTGCGTCTGTTTAAAAAACAACGAACCATGTGATGCACAGTGTGAATGCGCAGATTGTAAAAATCCGTTAAACGGAGTGGATGTCGAGAATCTGTCCGCATGCGCCATTCAAAATATCAGCGAAGTTAGCGAACTTACAGATGAAGAATTGGAGGAAGAACTGGAGCTTCCTTGCGGTTGTGAGGAAACAGCCTTGAAAAATCTGCTGGGTCATTACAGTTGCTCAAAATGCGGTGAAGTATATTGGTATTCGTTTTGTTGGGGTGATGTTGCTCAAGATGACTGTACCTGGCATTGTGATGTTTGCAAAACATGTCGCGATTGGCGTGAATGGCATTGTGAAAAGTGCAACAAATGCACTTACGGTGTTAGCCTTCCCTGTGAATATTGCGGTTCCAAACATCGCTGGTAACGCTGTAATGCTACAAACATGCCACTCCTACGGAGTTTATATAGAATTTGAATCTGTTAAAAATAGCTGAACATAGCGGGGGTCAATATCACCGGCGGCGATGCGGCTATATTCATCCTTGACGGCGTCTAAAAGGTCATCCGGCAGTGTGCCCAGATGCTGCCAGAGTTCGTCATCCGACAGGTGCGTTCTGTTGACGAGCCAATTCCATAGAGAGTTGCGTGTATTGGCATCGGTCTTCAGTGATTTTTTCCAATCAGAGCGAAAGGCCGCTAACAAGCGCTCCAGTTGCGTTGAGGAAAGCGGTTGCAGTGAACTATCATCCAGACCCAGAAAATGTTGCGCCCATAATGTCAACAGATAATTTTTCCAGGTGAGCAACGTGTTCGTTTGGGGAGGAGGGGGTAATGCCTTATGGAAAAAAAGGGCGTCAACTCCCATAATCTGATTTAAAACGGCCTCCGCTGTTTTAATATCATCGACCTCTTTAAATT
Source organism: Desulfobacterales bacterium (assembly GCA_029940345.1). GTDB lineage: Bacteria > Desulfobacterota > Desulfobacteria > Desulfobacterales > JAUCGF01 > JAUCGF01. Next base: position 3,005 of record JAOZRC010000553.1, on the reverse strand, counting down.
CCCGGTATAACTGCCCGGTGCGATAATCATCAAAAAACAGCGGTCGGCGGATTAAAAGCCCTCCCAATACGCCCATCCACGCTTCGTCCCAGAAGGTAAGCGGTAAACCCGCATTTTCGAACCAACTGTCGCGACGCCATTTTTGTGCTTTCCATTTCAACTCCAGAACCTTCCCATAGCCAACCCTGAAAATTTGGGACAGCGGTATTTTGATGATTAATTCACGATAGCGGCTCAACCTGTCTGTCCGATACGATGATGGGTTGTCCTCGCACAGATACTCAAGGCCGATATTGAGATACGCGCCCGTTTTAGTAACGATCTTTTGAAGCTGTTCCCTGTGTTTGATTTTTTTCTGATCAGCCACAGCAACCAGATTGCATAATCCCGCAAATTCAGATTGCAGTTGGTGTAAGATATGATCAGCGTCTATTGTCAGAAGGGCGTCTACAAACAGGTTAGATGCGTCAATCAGTTTTAACGTCCCTTTCAGATCAGATCCAGGAACTGGCGGCAAGACTTCTGAAGGCCGATTTTTGCTAAAATATTTTTTAAAGGAGGGATCAATTTCTTCGGGCTGTAAGGGCTGATAAACACCGATGGCCTTATAATAAGGTAAAAAGCCTCTTTCAGCAAGCCTTACATTGCGCAACCGATACGCTTCCTCTTCAACTTCAGCCGGAATGACGCTTGCGAATTCCAACAAAATTTTCTGGTATTGGGTATAATCATAAGCTGCCAGTTGCTCCATTAAATTTTGTAAAATCAGCTCATGACTTTCAACGTTACCAGCATTTTCATCATCTGAACTGTGCAATTGTGGCGGCGGCTTAAATCGCACATAGAAGAGATCGTCAACCGTAAAAAGATCGTCGTATAAATCATTCGGGTCAAATCCGGGTTCCCTTAAATAAACCTCAATATTTCTAAATAAAAGCAGTTCAAAAAGGGGGATGTGATTTTCAAGTGCCCACTTTAGGTATCGTTTGGGATTTGCTTTCAGTAGCGTATCAATCCAACAAAGGCCGGCATAAGGTGATAGACGCTCTTTTTCCCATATTTCAATATCCAGGATGTACTCCCATTGGTGGGATGACGCCAAGGCTAATAATGGCAGGGCATCGTGGATGCCGATATCATTGATCAGAAAATAAAAATCTTCAATGGGAAGGGCATGAACCAGGGCGGCAGGGTGACGGGCGTTAAGAATACATTCCAAAGCTTCATCACCAGGCATCGCAAGGAGTTCAAGGCGTTGTTTATGAACCTGAGCAATTTGAGCGGTGACAGGGGGTGTTATTGAATTTTCATTTGTATGCATAGGTTTGAAAAGTTGCCCGTCAGTTTATTCTTTTGGCTTCTTTTGGTTTTTTTCTTCATCAAACAGCTCTTTAATACCAGCTTGTATGAGCCGAGGTTTAGCTAAGAGTCCAATCCGATTAAAAAAGCCCCTGGCATCGACAAAGGTGCTGTCCAAAGTGAGTTCCATCTTGCTCAGAACTTTGACACTGATCGGATCATCATCCAGAAGAATGAAGTGGTAGTTTAATGTTGCCAGGGTCAATGCGCCAAAAATGATTAGAATTGTTAATATGTATTTCATGGCACCTCTAATTTTGTGTGTTCAATTTTCCGCTAATGGTGCGAAACCGTAATCATGGAATCCGTGTGATATTTCGCGTTGTACCATGCAATTTTATTCGTATAATTCGTGTGATTCGTGGTTTCAATAATCCAGCACTTCCAGAATAATAAAGCTGGTGTTATCTTTGAGTTTGCGTTTTTTTAGTCCGTGAATCAGCGCCATTCCGTCTTCTACACGATTTTTTTTGAAAATGTCAAAAATCTCCTGATCCCGCAGAACATCATTGACCCCGTCTGAACAGATCAGATAGCGCGTATCGGGCTTCAAATCCTCATCGTGAAAATTCATTCGGCAGGGCGTGTGGCTTGCCATCGTATCGGTTAGTGACTCAATTTTTTCTTTGATAAACTGGCGTGTATAAATATAGCTTTCGGGAGTGTCCGACAGAATTTCGCTGTAAATATCCATGGCTTCGTCAAACAGATCTTGTGAGATATAAACATCCGCAGCCCGAATTTTTTCATCAACTTCGGCCATATCGATATAGGCGTGATCCGCTTCAGCGCGTTCGTTAATTATCTCAAAATGGTACTCATCGGGCCATTCTTTATCGAAAACAGGTCCGACCCCCATTGTGATCTCATTTTTGCGTGGATGATTAAACGCCTCTTTTTCAGTGATAATATTGCGGTCCACCATTTCCTGGACTGACGAATGGTCATGGGAAATACATCGAATCGTATTTGAAGTTATCTTATACACACGGCTATCACCGGCATTAAAGACCAATGCCTTGTTATTTTGAATTCCCAAGCCGACGATGGTGCTGCCGCATCTTGGCGGCAGATGCGACAAAGCGTCGTTCTGGATAGCACGTATCGTTCGAATGATATATTGCTTTGAAAATTGTTCGGGGTCGAATTTTTTTTTGAGTTGTTCACAGATAAAATGGCTGGCCTTTTCACCGGCGGCGTGACCGCCCATGCCGTCGCAAACAACTAACAGCATACTTTTACCGCCAAAAGAGCCGTCTCTTATTAAATTATCTCCCTGGAATACCTGGTTCGTAATCAGGAGGCAATCCTCCTGTTGCGAGCGCGGACCAACAGTCATAAAACAGAATATTTTAAAGTTCATTAGGCTAAAGCATCTGATTGATGTAAATCGTTTGAAGGGTGATGTTTAAAGTTAATTGATTATCATTCTTGAACTCGTCAGTCATAAGTTCCCGTAACATGCTGAAATCATAGGTATTTAAAAAACGGAGATAAAATTTTTAAATCCAATAAATTCAGCAAGTTAGCCCAATTTGCTTTCTAAACTACAAAGAACTTATGACTGTCGAGTTCTTGAATTAAAGTAAAGTAAGGGAATTTCCAATAAATAAACTACCCGCTATGCGTAATGTTGTAGGGTGGGT
>JAOZRC010001022.1 GCA_029940345.1 Desulfobacterales bacterium | reverse complement strand
GAACCGCTCTCACGCTTTTGCAGCCGATTTAAGACTTTTCAAACAGGCTCTTAAACAATGCGAGGTTTTTTATGGCAAGAAAAATTTCATACATTTTCAACGGCAACAAAACAGAAACGGAAATAGAAGACCATCTGACGCTGCTCGAACTGATTCGGGACAAATTTAGCCTGACTGGTTCCAAAGAGGGCTGCGGTTCGGGTGAATGTGGCGCCTGCACGGTAATTGTGGATGGCCAGGCGGTGAATGCCTGCCTTTATCTGGCAGCCGAAATTGATGGTAAAACCGTTTTAACCATCGAAGGGCTGGCCAACCCGGACGGAACGCTGCATCCGCTGCAAACGGCGTTTATCGAACACGGCGGCATCCAATGCGGTTACTGCTCTCCGGGAATGATCATGGCGTCCAAAGCGCTGTTAGATGAAAATCCCAATCCTGATGAAGCGGAAATCAAACATGCCCTGGCAGGCAATATATGCCGCTGCACCGGCTATATTCAGATTTTTGATTCTGTCAAAGCGGTGTCTGGACAGGATGATCAGGAAATTAAGGCTGTGGCCTGGAAAGAAGATAGAAAAGGAGGAACGCATGAATGATTTTGCAGTTGTCGGTAAACCGATTCCCAAACTGGACGCCATTGACAAGGCAACCGGTCGCGTTAAGTATATTCAGGATATCAAACCAGACGGCATGCTCTACGGTAAGATTCTTTACAGCCGTTATCCCCATGCACGCATTGTCAAACTTGACGTGTCGAAAGCTGAGGCATTGCCCGGCGTGCGCGCGGTGATTACCGGCGAGGATGTTCCTTCTAAAATGAAATTGGGTTTTTATAAGGATAATCCGCCGATAAAAACCGGCAAGGTGTGTTCCTATCGTGATGAAGTGGCGGCAGTTGCAGCTATTGATCCGGAAACGGCTGAAAAAGCGATCAGTCTGATCGAAGTGACGTATGAGGCGCTTCCCGGTGTGTTTGACCCTGAAGAGGCGATGAAGCCGGATGCGCCTTTGGTCCATGCCCCTCGGGATCCAGCCCATCGCTCCAACATATTAAAACTCCCGTGGAAACTGCATTACGGCGATGTGGACGCAGCCCGCAAAGAAGCCGTTTTTGTCGTGGAAGATCGTTATTCCTGCACCTGGGTGACGCACTGCTGTATGGGAACCAGCGGCGC
>JAOZRC010001021.1 GCA_029940345.1 Desulfobacterales bacterium | reverse complement strand
AGTATAGTTTGAAGAAGGAGCGGTGCGGCAAGGTCTGAAGTTGCTGGCCGTATCAATCGACGCATCCCTACAGCGAAGAAAATCGCAGAAGGAAACTTTGTTATATCATGCCAAGGCTTTACATCGAAGAGTACACGCGCATTCTTGCCGGTCAGCAGGTGAGCATTGCCTGCCGGGAGGGTGTCTTGCGCGATCATTTTACAGCGATTATCAATGACATCAAGTTTTTAAACCGCCAGGGAATCATCACGATCCTGTTCCACAACATGGCCAATCGTTTTGCCAACCGGCAGCATTTTCGCACCTTGGCGAAACGTCTGCCTGAAACCCGTATCATCCGGGTGCGCGCCGATACGGATTTTTACGCTGACGTCCTTGACCGCAAGCCGGATTTCAAGCTGATTTTCCTGGAGCGCAAGTTTCTCACCGATCTGGAAGGACGACGACTCAACACGCTGAACACCCGTAACGTCCGCGACACCTTGCAAGGGTATGGCAGTCTGATAGGTAACGCCAATTTCAGAGCGGCCCTGGAAAAAATTTGCAACTGTATTGAAACGGGGCATCCGGCTCGCGTTCACATACTGCCGGCCCGCAAGCATACCATTAAGCATGAACTGTTTTCCGTGGAAGGAACCGGCACCCTGATTGCCAACAATTTTGAAGAGTCTTTTTTGCCGATTGTGAGTAATACGGATGAGCAATTGATAGCCGGAATTCTTAATCTATACAAAACCAAGGGCTATCTGAAACCTCGCGGAAGCTCCTATATCGCTTCCCACCATCAAAATTTTTATATGACTCAGATTGACGGGATTGCGGTCGGTTGCGTGGAACTCAAACCCATTGACGTTCAAACCGCCGAGTTAGGCGCTTTGGCCATAAGCACCCGTTTTCGTGGCCAGCGCGTCGGAGTTTTCACTGTCAAAGCGTTTATCGCCGAAGCCCGCAATCGCGGCTACCAACGAATTATTTCTTTGACGAAAAACCCCCGGTTACAAACGCTTTATCGGTCTCTCGGCTTTGTTCGCCAAGCGCCTGCCGAATACGCCAAACGTCAAACACAGTCGCCGGGCGTGCCGATGTTTGTGAAAACGAACTTGAATTAGGAAGCGGAAACAAATCACCGAAAAATATATAGCGGTGATGGAAACGTTCGAATTGAGCGATAGGGTA
>JAOZRC010000047.1 GCA_029940345.1 Desulfobacterales bacterium | reverse complement strand
CTCAACCCAACCTACGACTACATTTAGTGTCCCAGCTTATGTTGGTAGCCATATATTTTATTGCCGCATTAGCAGTTTTTCTTGACATCAGTGATTTCTTTCCCTAAATAGTTACATTGTAGCTAAAATGTAGTTATTTTTAATCGTGACTTGCACTTTATGAGGCATCCTTCGTTCAACGCTAAACATAAGAACAAGTTAATTCGCAACACTCCAGCGAAAAGTTTAAACTGCTTTAGGCACAAAATGAAGGATGCCATTTCTGATAATTCTTTTACGAAATAATGTTTAAACAGAAGGAGGCAAAATATGGCGGCAGCACCTGATAAAATCCTTACATGGCAGATGACCCAACCTACTTTAAAAAATAGGAAAACCGGTGAAGTCACTCCTGGCCGAATCGAAAAAACCGAAATTGCCGTTCCTGAATTAAAACCGGATGAGGTTTTAGTGGAAATCGCGGGTTGCGGTGTTTGCCATACCGATCTGGGCTTTTTCTATGATGGCGTTCCCACCGTGGCCAAACCACCCCTGACATTGGGTCATGAAATATCCGGCACTGTCGTTGCCGGCGATAAAAACTGGATTGGCAAGGAAGTCCTTATTCCGGCAGTTATGCCTTGCCGGAAATGTATTCTATGCAAAACGGGAAGAGGCAATCGCTGTCTTTCCCAGAAAATGCCGGGCAACAGCATCGGTATTTACGGCGGTTTCTCAAGTCATATTCCGGTTCCTGGCATTGATCTATGTGAAATCAAAAACAGGGGGAACTTTGAATTAAGCCACCTATCTATAATCGCTGACGCCGGTACAACTCCGTACCAAGCTGCTAAAAGGGCCGACTTGCAACCGGGCGACAATGTGGTTGTCATCGGTATCGCTGGCGGCGTCGGACAATTTATGGGACAGATTGCCAAAGCGTTGGGCGCAGGAACCGTGGTCGGTATCGACATTAACAGCGAACGTTTGGAAAGAGCGTTGCAATACGGTGCTGATTTTACGATTAATTCTACCGGTAAAGACGCTCGCACTGTTTCTAAGGAGTTTAAATCGTATTGTAAAGCCAACGGTTTGCCCGGTTTTGGGTGGAAAATATTTGAAGTTACCGGCGTTAAGCCCGGACAAGAGATCGGGTTGTCCCTGTTAAGCTTTGTGGGTAAGTTGATCATCATCGGTTTCGGTATGGCTAAGGTGGAATATTCCATCAGCCGTCTGATGGCTTTTGATGCGGATATTTTGGGAACCTGGGGATGTTTGCCCGAATACTATCCGATTGTATTAAATATGGTTTTAAACGGCCAGATTAAGCTGGATGCTTTTGTGGAAACACGCCCGATGAGCAGTATTGTTGAAACGTTTGAAGAGGTGCATAGCAAAGGCGCGCCCGCGAAACGCATTGTGCTGACGCCTGATTTCTAATTTTTCTTTAATCAATAAATTTCAACCTGTATGGTTGCGATTATATGTAGGGTGGGCAACGTTTTGGCATTCACCTAAGTTTATAACAGATAATCAGGCAAAGTGGCGCACCTCTTTAAAAGCAACAGCCTTTGCCCACCGGTTTTATTTGAAACGGTGGGCATCGCCGACAAAGACTGGCGTTATATCTCAGGGTTGGTCTCCGGCGATGCCCACCCTACATACAATTCAACTATACATATCAATTAATTAAGCAAGGAGATAAAATATGGCTTTAGAATGGATGCCACGAGACAATGAACGCAAAGATCACTCATTACATACGGATGTCCACTGGGGAACGGAAGCCCCCTGTGTTGTTTATGAAAAACGACCTTTAAAAGGTCCTGACGACAAAGTGGTTGACAGATTATATGTCGCCCATATTCGTTTAAACAATCCGAAACAGTACAACTCTTATACGACCGACATGGTGAAAGGTGTGATTGCCGGCATGGAAAACGCCTCACTTGACCGCAGCATCATTGCTGTGGTGTTTACCGGCACAGGCCCCTATGCGTTTTGCACGGGCGGCAACACCAAGGAATACAGCGAATTCTACAGTCAGCGCCCAGACGAATACGGCCAGTACATGGAACTTTTCAATCACATGGTGGACTCAATCCTGGCATGCAAAAAACCGGTCATTAACCGTGTCAACGGGATGCGCGTGGCTGGCGGCCAGGAGATCGGAATGGCCTGTGATCTGACCGTGACTTCGGATTTGGCGATTTTCGGACAGGCCGGGCCGCGTCATGGTTCGGCGGCGGTTGGCGGTTCAAGTGATTTTCTGCCTTGGTATCTCAGTATTGAAGATGCGATGTGGAGCTGCATCTCCTGTGAAATGTGGTCGGCCTATAAAATGAAATTCAAAACGCTTATCAGCAAGGTCGTACCGGTGTTAAAAATTGATGGCCAATGGGTGCGCAATCCCATGATTGAAACCGAGCAATTTATTGATGACGGGGAGATCGTTTATGGTGAATTTAAAAAGGGCGCTGCGTTAAAAGAAGCTCGCGCGCTGGTCAGAAAGCATCAAGCTGATGCAGATTTTGAGCTTTTAGATAAAGAAACCGATCAGATTATATGGCAATTTGCCAACCTGTTTCCCGGTTGCCTTACGAAATCTTTGGATAGCATTCGGCAGAAGAAGAAATTTTTCTGGGACACAACCAAAAATGACAACCGCCACTGGCTGGCTGCCAATATGAGCGGAGAAGCATTTTTAGGTTTCGGCGCTTTCAATACCAAAAGAATAACCGGACAGGATACGATTGATTTTATAAAATTCCGTCAAAACATTGAGCAATCCAAGCTTTGGAATGATGATATGTTTGCGGAAGTTTTGGGAGAACCCAAAGAATCTTGAAATTCGGGGGATCATTGTTCTAATCGCCGAAGCTAGAGGCAGCCCTGTTTTTTAACCACGAAATACACGAAACACACGAAAAATATATTATTCAATCTCTTTTCGTATGTTTCGTGTATTTCGTGGTTTGATTAAAATAGCCGAAGTGAGAGACAAGCTCCAAAGTTGCAAAATAACGAAAGGAAAAAAGAATGAGTAAAGTCGGAATTATCGGCGTGGGACAAAGCAAATTTGTGCGCACCTACCCGGGGTCTGTCCGCGAACTGGCCTTTGAGGGTTTTAAAGAAGCGATGCAAGACGCCCAAATCGGTGTTGACGCCATCGACGCCACAGTTGTGTGTTCAGCGCCCGAATATGATAAACAACGCTCACCGGCCGGTGTGATAGCCGAGTACCTGGGATTGAATCCGCAGCCGACGTTTTATGCTGAATCGCTGTGCGCTTCCAGCAGTACGGGGCTAAAATTGGCCTATTCCCTGGTCAAATCCGGTCTGCACGATGTGGTCATGGTTTTGGGATTTCAAATCATGTCACAGCTTTCTTCAGCCGAATCGCAGGAACGTATGGGGCGCGGCGCGGACATCCAATGGGAATCTCCTTTTGGAACCATGATGCCCGCCTATTACGCGATGCACGCCCAGGCGCACATGGCCAAATACGGCACAACGCTTGAAGACCTGGCCGCTGTGCGCGTGAAAGCCGCCACTTACGGCCCCCTGAATGAAAAAGGCGTGTTTCGCAAACAGATTACAATGGAACAATTTGAAGAAACCGAAGGATTTGTTGGCGGTCCTGTGGCCTCGCCGTTGCGAGGCGGCGATTGCTGCGCCAATGCGGATGGCAGTTCCTGTATTATTGTTGCCAGTGAAGATAAGGCCAAGGCGTTAAGCTCTAAACCGATTTGGATAAAGGGCTTAGGTTCAGCTTCGGCACCGGTGAACATGGCCGGACGTGATCAACTGCACGGTCTGGCCGTAGCGCAACAATCCGCGCAACAAGCGTATAAAATGGCCGGCGTCACTGCCCAGGATATTGATGTGGCCGAAGTTCATGATTGTTTCACCATCGCCGAAATTATGGCGTATGAAAATTTAGGGTTTGCCAAACCGGGTGAAGGTGCGGCCTTGATTCGTTCCAAAGAAACGTATAAAGAGGGCCGCATTCCGGTGAATGTTGACGGTGGCTTGCTTTCCAAAGGACATCCGATCGGAGCCACGGGCGGTTCCCAAATCAGAACTGTTGTTCTTCAATTACGCGGTGAAGCAGGTGAAATCCAGGTAAAGGACCCGGCTATCGGTCTGGTGCATAACATTGGTGGGGTCGGCCTGTACGGACACGTTACCATTTTAGGGAGAGATTAATTATGGCCAAAAAGGAAATAGATGCGCGGTTTAACAAATTCGGAACCGTGAGTTTCACGGATGTAACGCGTGTGAACGATTTTATTGATTATCTGGAACAGGGTAAATTAATGGGCGCTCGCTGCAAAACCTGCGGCGTGAAGTTTTTCCCTCCACGGGCGGATTGCTATCATTCGCTGGACAGTGATATGGAGTGGTTCGAAGTGACCGGCGCCGGGAAACTGGTAAGTTACAGTGCGCTGAAATATGCGCCTTCCGGTTTTAAAGCTGATCTGCCTTATACCATCGCCTTGGTGGATTTCGGCGATTTTAAAGTGTTTGGACGCATCGACGGCTCAGTTCCATCAGATGCATTAAAGGTGGATATGAATATGAAGGCGGTTGTGACTGAAACTAAAAACGGACAACTGACTTATACGTTTCAAAAAGCGTAGCGAAAAAAAGACCGGCGCTTGCGCCGGTCTGAAATATTGCTTATTCATCTTCGCAGAAGGTTGCAGGTGGGCATTGCCGGAAAAAACCGGTGTACAAAGCACATATCTTTGTCGGAAATGCCTGCCGTTTCGATAAAAAACGGTTTATACTTTAAAAACGGAGTGCCAAACTTACAGTTTGGCAGTTACCAGCATAGCTGCTTATCAACCGCCAACCTGTAAGTTTGGCATTTCGAAGAAAAGTGTAAACCACTTTTAAGGCAAATTGAAGGATGCCAAAAATTCCTATGAAAAGTCCGCCCACTCGTCGATTGTAACAATTATTGTCATGAAAAATACAAAAAATGTCACATTTCTGTGTGGCTGACACCTGCCGCAGGTATTCTCGATGACAAAAATAAAAAGTTTTTATATGAAAATACAGCGTGTTATATTTCGATGAAAAATAGACTTTGAAATATCGGGCATCCTTCATAATAGCTTAAAAGTAGTTTACACTTTCATGGGGAGTGCTGAACCGAAGGTTTAGCAAAGGCCAGCGTAAACGCTAAACCTTTGGTTCAGCACTCCTTTAAAGTGTTAAGCGGAAAATGAAGGATGCCAAATATCGCACAATTTTTGCATACAAACTATAATTTATTGCTTGTAGCATAAACAGACACCGGCTTCAACCGACAAAGGCAAACCTGTCGCAAGACAGGGACGCAAAACTTTCGGTCCGGGACAGACACCCGGATAGCGAGGTTACTGAAAATGAAAAGCTGTTTTCAATCCCTTCATCATACCCGTCCTATATCTGATACAGCCATATATATATATCATCAGCTTCTGTAACCTTTCCCTATATTACAACGTTTTTAAAGCCCGGCAATATTTTTGCCGGGCTTTTTTTGTTTGTATTTCAAGTGTCTGTCAATCACTGAAAAGGAGGAGAAGATGCAAAGAAAAATTTTGAATATCGCCGGGCTTATTTTTATGATAGGCATTCTTACAGGTTATGTCCGTGCTGCCGAATTTAACGTGTTCGGGCCAGTCACTTTTGAACGGCATAAGGGGAAGCCGGCTGTTGAAACCGTCGAATTCGCAGGACCTGCCGCAGGTCACAGATCTTTGTCGGCAATGCCTGCCGTATCGATATAAACCGGTGGGCAAAAGCGGTTTCATTTAACGGAGTATGTCGCTTTGCGCTGTCATCAGGTATGAACCGTACAGGTTAAAAAAACGCTGCCCACCCTACATTTTATGTCAATCACGCAGGTCGCATTGTCGACCTGTGCGGTTGAAAAATTCGCAGGTCGAGTTAGCGAAGCGTAACCCGAACTACAGACTAATGGGCTAAAATGCAAATCCCATGCCGTTCCATTTAGGGGAAGGAATGAACGGCTACGATAACACCATATGATTTGAATAAGATGCCCACCGAGAATCAGTCATCACAGCGAAATATTTCCAGCGGCCCTTTTCGTTTCGGCGTCAGTCTTTCCGTGTATTCCATAATTTTAGTAAGATTACACCCAATCGATGCATCGTCTATTGTTCTGATCAAACGATCATCCCACAGATATATCCTGCTTCCACCGGATAAGATATAAGCCCCTTGGTCGGGTTTCCTTTTATGGATATCATCAAATCGTTGCACATTTATGTGACAACCGTATGTAAAAAAGAAAATGTGGGGCCACGCCGGAATATCCACATAAACCTGCTTGGCCTTCTGATCGCAAAGCCATTTTGAGGCGCGCTTTAAATCAGCTATGGAATCATTCACAAACGTATGCCGGATGTGCGTATTATACAGGGAAGTGGAAATCAGCACAACGACCATTAAAATAAAAGCGGTTCGGGACCTACGAACAATCCAAGCTGAAAACCAGCCGATTGTAAGGACTATCGGGAGAGTGATAATTTCTAAATACCTTTCCTGTCGCGGAATTGGCAAATAATACGGGTCCCAATTGCTTGGCATGAACTCAAGCCAAAAAAACAGGAGAAAGAACCACCAAAGCAGCAAGAGGCTGTATCCTCGGTTTGCATTTTTCCACAGCAGAATAAGCAAGGCAGGCAGAAAGAAGTAAAAATAGAGACCGAACTGAAAAAAATTTACCTCACCAAAGACTGATTTCCTGAACATATAGTGCGGATAATGGAGAAGCATCTGTTTTACATTAAAGTTTCCCGTCAGATAGTAATCTGGAATGTATGTGTCATAGTAAATCTTTTCCGCGTAAAAATGCCGTAGAAATTCCCCCGTCTGTAATTTGTAAAAACAAAGGACTATGAAAAAAAAGAGCATAAAGGAAGCGTAAAACCACAGCTGTTTTAAATTTTTTCTGTACCAGACTGTTTCGATCAGTGTGATTAAGCCTATCACCCCGAGCAGGAGTAGCGAGGTCATTTTAAAAAGATAGGCGATGACAAGAAAAAATCCTGCAAAGATATAATATATAGGTTGCTTTGATAATTCCATCCGCCTGGCTTTCAAAAAGAAAAGCATCACTATTCCCATGAAAAAGGCAATGATCACATCATTGTCATAGGTGACCGAATTGAAAACATTAAATGGATAGATCGCCAGAGCGAGTGCCGCCATCATGCCCTCCTTATGGTCTGACAGCAACTTACCAAGATGGTAAGCAACAATTATGCTTCCAGCGGATGCCAGCAAAACAGGGAGGATAAAGGCAAATTCGTTGATTCCGAACAGTTTGAAAGATCCCGCGGTGCTTAAAAGGAGGAGCGGCCTGTAGGCGTATTGGTTCAGATAGGTGTATGAAACCCAATGCCCGTTCAAAATTTGGGTGGTTAAAGTGAAATAGCCTGTGTCATCGCCGAGACCGAAGCCAACGAAATAGATCATTCGTATCGTTATAGCAAGAATAAGAATAAGCACGATGCCAAGGTGTTTGCGGCAGGTACGGCGTTTTTTGGCAAAGTTGCCTTTGATGCAGGCATGAAGTTTGATTTCGATAATAATGGCTTTGTACAATTTTACTATTTGAGTTCAATTTGATACAGGGCGTATTTGTAGTTCCGCTCACTGAAAGAGATGATTAGCTTGGTGCGATAGCTGTCCAGAATTTTTTGGCAGAAAGACTGTTGCAGCGGATCCTGCACGTTGCACCAGAAGTTGTAGTGGAAATAAAGACCGCCTTTGAACCGTCCAAATAAATGTTTGATTTGCGCTTCATTATTGGTGGCCAATGACGCCTGCGCCGCACTTTGCCCCCAAAGCAGGAACATATTGGGATTATGGGTCAGTACCAGGGAGTGAGACGGCAGCAGATGCACCATTCGTTCCGCGTATTTGTGATCATAACGCGCCGCCCAGGCTTCTTGGGACACCGTCCGGATATACGGGAAAAAAGAGAGTGACTGCAGGAGAATAAGTGATAACAAACCGTAAGGAAGCCAACCCCAATTCAGTTTCAGGCGGCCCTGGTGAATGATTGTTGCCGCGCCGAGGCCGGCTGTTATGGTGATGGGCATGTAAGATAGTAATGAAAAACGGACATCGGCGCCGTAATTGTAGCTGCCGGCGTAAAAAAAGATAAATATGCCCCAGAAAGCCAAAAACCATGCCAGCAGAATCGCCTTTGCTTTCCAGATAAATTGTTTGAAAACCGGTTTGGAGGTGCCGGGATCGTGAGTAATGAGCGGCATTCCCAGGCCAATAAAAAAAAAGAGGGTGACAATTACTGCGAACCGGCTATTTTTTAAATAGAAAAGTGCGTTCACCGAAAAGTTGCCATGAAAATAGCGCCAGGCAAATTTGGCCCCATCCGGCGCGCCCCATCCTTCCGCTTTGACGGCATAAAGATGAATCAGATGGGGCGCGATTAAGATCAACAGCAGCAGTATGAACAGATAGGTTTTTGGCTGTCGTAGCGTGTTTTTTGCCATTGTGATCAAAGCGATTGCCATCGGTAGCATAATCAAACCGGACTCTGGTCGAAACTGGATGGCAAAAGCCAAAAGCACGGTCGCCAAAAAAAGCGGTTTGACGCCGGTATGCCTTATGTAAACAAGCATGGATAGCAGCGCAAGACCCGCGAAGAGGGCGCTGGCGGGTTCGGCGCTGGTAGTGTTGGCCCAGCGGAGGCCTTCGGGGATAAAGGCAAACATGAGCCCACCGAACAGAGCAGCAGTTTCATTTCTGAAAAGCAGCCAGCCGATGAAAAACACCACCATTACGGAGGCACCCCAGATGATATTGTTCAATAGAAAAGCGGCTCCGTGGGAAGGACCGCAAATCCTGAAAAGAATGCTGATCAGAAAGGGCCATCCATTCGGTTCTTTATTGTATTCCAGTTGGCGGCAGCGGTATTCGCCGTAAATAATTTCACCTTCATTACACATGCCGGCACGTTTTAGCTCGGCGATATTTTGACCGATATTCAGGTAGATGTCCTCATCATAAAAGATGCGATGGGTGCGCGGGGCCACGCAGAGGGCCAATAGAACGCCTGTCAATGCAAGTACAAGCGCCAGTATGCGTGTTTTTTTAGAAATCGTCTGAATTTCTGTTTTGAACGCACCCCGATTGATAATAACACCGATCAGAATCAAAAAGAAATTGATCTCCAAAATCAACGGCGCGGCCCATTTTAACTGCGCTTTCAAATGCCAGTTGTCATAAGCATATCCCCAGACAAAAATACCGGCCAGGACAATACAATAGAGAATCACGATACTTATAATATTTACGCATTTTATTCTTTGCATATCACCGTCTTACCATAAAGCTACCGATGGCCAGGTAATCAGCGCCGGCATCCGACAGCGTTTGAACGGCATCCGCCGGGGAACATACCAGCGGCTCGCCGTGGATGTTTAAACTGGTGTTAAGAACAATGCCGCGTCCCGTCAAAGTTTTAACAGTCGTCAGAAGATTTCTGAAAAGGGTGTTTTCAGCACCGACGATCTGCGGACGGCAGGAGCCGTCCACGTTGATCACACCACACAGATGCTTGCGTTGCTCCTCGCGCACCATATAGGCCATGGTCATAAACGGGTTGGGAACACCATCGTAGTCTGCAAGAATGGCATGGGCATCTTCCTCCAAAATGGACGGGCAGAAGGGCTGGTACCAGACCCGTTTTTTTAAACGAAGATTGAGCGTATCCTTAATCGATATGGAATCAGGACGCGCCAAAATGGAGCGTGCGCCCAGCGCGCGCGGCCCCGCTTCCATGCGTCCCTGGCACCACAGCACAATCGCCCCAGCGGCAATGCGGCGGGCGGCTTCAAAGGCAATATCCGTACTTTTCAGATATCGGAGTCCGCTATTTTTAAGTGTCGCCGCAATCTGTTCATCGGAATAGTCATGGCCCAGAAAGAGGTCAGGCATGCTGATTTGACTGATATGATGTAACTTGTAATTGACGGCCATAGCGGTTCCGAGTGCTAATCCGCCATCGCCCATGTGGGGAAATACAAAACAACTTTTTACACGCGAATCAAGCCGCAGCAGGCGATTGATTTTAACATTGGAAAAAATGCCGCCAGCTAAACAAAGCTGATCAAGACCGGTGGCATCCAGTGCGTTTTTAACCAGATGAAGGATTTTGACTTCAAGGGTTCTTTGCGCCATATAGGCAAATTGTTCTGAAGGATAGCGCCAGAAAATATTTTTGAGAACCGTATACATGGTTAGCGAATTATAGCGGCAGCGTATGGTGAAATCTTTCACCCGAATCAGATCTGTCATGGGATTTGAAGCGTCATCAACCGGAAAGGCAAAATTGGCCAGCGCCATAACCTTGCCCTCATCCTCAAGTTCGCGCATATTCATCAGGTTGGTGACATGCTCAAAAAAAATCCCCAGGGAATGGCTGGCACAAAGTGACGCTATTCGTTTCAATTTACCATTTTTAAAAACTGAAACAGAGCCGGACAGCCCATCGCCTACACCGTCTAAAGTGATGACCAGGGCCGTATCAAAGCCGCTGCAAAAAGCCGCGGCCACCGCATGGCTGTGGTGATGGTCTGTGAAATGCAGGCGAAAATTTTGAAGACCGATTTTGTTTAATTGCCGTTTTACAAAAAATTCGCTGATTCGGCGGGTTACGAAAGATGGGGGGTATTCCGTAAACCTATATTTAAATCTCTTTTTGATGGCCATAAATTTGGAAGGGCCTTTTTTTCTCCGGCGCATCATGTAATATTCTTCTTTAAGAGATGGGAACATCCGGGTGAGCGTTTTGGCGGGGTCAGTAGTGGTAACGGCAATTTCCCTGATGGCGTGTGTCGGCGTTTGCGTAAATTGAAGACATGCCTGTATTGCGTTTACCGGAAATGCGATTTCAAGTTTTCGGCGGGTCAGACGCTCCTCATTGACGGCAAACAGGATTTTGTCTCTTTCAATCAATGCCGCCCCGGAATCATGCCCGTCCCATATACCCAGTATTTTCATAGTTCGTATCTGTTTTTAGATGAGAATATCTCGTATCCTATTCAAAAAATATGGCTAAATATAAATCCGGAGTGCGAAAGTTAAGCGAAACGGTCTTTCGCAAAGTTATATTGCGAAAGACCATTCCGCTCCGTTCCTCCGCTCTGCTTAACTTTCGCACTCCATAATTACTATTGAATTTGAATAAGATACAATAGCGCCTTCCGCTGAACATTAAAAGCGTTTTGATTAAGGGGCACGGCGATAAATAATTCCACCCGATTACGCCGGATTCAGGTTCGTCTACAAGGCACATCCGCCGTTGCATATCAGGATATGTGACGGTGGATGTAACGCAGTAGACGGGCCAAAAGACAAGTAAGCGGTGGAATTATTTGTCGCCGGGGCCCTAAAAGGTAGGTGGAAACAGGTTATGAATTTGCCCAGCGAATAAATCTAAGGCCCCCCTTTAAAATATCTGTCAGGTTCGCCCCCTTTAGCAGCCCCAGCATTTTTAAAAGCTGCCTGGGTCTTAAATAAAAACGCATAAAACATTTTTTACGAAAGGCATTTACGACAGCGGGTGCAAGCCCCGGCAAATCCATCACCGCGTTATCCTGACGAAATTGCTCATAAGGGACAAAATCCTGCTTGGCTTCAATCCACCCCCGACGCTGAGCGATATTATAAAGGGGAGCGCCGGGAATGGGGACCGCACAATAAAACTGAGCGATGTTCAGTTCCAGATCCAACGCCAGTTGAAGCGTTTTTTGCATTGTTTCTTTAGTTTCACCCGGAAGCCCCAAAACGAAATGCCCGGCAGCCATGATGCCCACCAGATTCGTCAATTTAACTGCTTTGCGGGCCTGCGACAGGGTTATTTTTTTTTGAACCTGGTTTAAAATTTTTTGACTGCCCGATTCAATGCCATAACTGATCATCCAGCAACCGGCGTCGGCCATCATATATAAAAGGTCTTGGTCAACAGTGTCCACCCGGCTGTTACAGGTCCAGGCGATATTCAAACCTTTTTTATGAATTTCCGTACAAAACCGCTCAACATAATCTCTGTCCGCCGTGAATGTATCCGCCCATATAAAAAACTGGTGTATATCAAACCGCTGTATATTATAGGCGATTTCCGCAATCATCCTGGCAGGGGGAATTTTTCGAAGTTGTTTGCCGTAGTAAGTTCGGGCGGAACAAAAGATGCAGCCATAAGGACAGCCGCGCACCGGTGCAAGCATGAGAAATTTATCTCCGCTCAAGGGGAGTTTATATTTTTCCAGATCCAGAAGATGCCATGCCGGATAAGGAAGCTGGCCAGGTTCGGTGATAAAAGGACGTGACGGACAGTGTACTATCTGACCATCCCCGGTTTGATAGCTCAATCCCTGGATATCATTAATTTCAAGTCCTTTATCCAGACACTCAGCTAAATCCGCCAGCGTCTTTTCAGGCTCATTTCTGATGATAAAATCAAGACCGGCGGTCATTCGCAAGGATTCTTCCGCCAAGGCGCTAACATGAGTTCCCAGGGCAGCCGTTTTCGCTTGATTTTGTAAGGGTAAATCAATTGCTTTTATGGCGTTGGCCAGGGCCAGATCGCTGTCGATGGAAGGCGTGGCCGCAGACCAGGCGATTAAGCCGAATCCGCCGGCACGGATCCGGTTGAGCAGCGCATCCGTATGGATTTCCTGGGCGGCGCAATCCAGTATCGTTACGTTATGCCCGGCATTTTCAAGGATAGCGCCAGCGGTTGCCAGGGTAATCGGCGGCCAGAGGGTGGCCCACACACCTTGTTCCTGGTTGCAGCGCCCTTCGCGAATGAATGCCCTGTTTTCGTATCCGGGCGGATTTAGCAGGAGTATTTTCATTTATTTTGCAAGAAAAAGATATTTGATTAAGCTGTATATATACCTGAACCAAACTTTTTGCAGGCTGATTTTGGAATACCCGGCCACCCTTTTATGCTCATGGGAAGGGACTTCGGCCATGCGAAATCCGCGGTGTAGGGTCTTGATAATCATCTCCTGCTCAATGGTGGTGATGTTTTCTTTCAAATCAAGCTGCCGGATCACGTCGGTCCGAATCGCGCGAAAACCGTTTTGGCTGTCACTTAAACTGATCTTGAATTTCCAGTTGATACATGCCGTAATAAAGGAGCTTCCCATCAGCCGGAAACATTCATCAAACCCCCCGTGCAGTTCGCTAGACCCGCCGATAAGCCGAGAGCCGGTGACGTGGTCGGCATCGCCTTTCAAAATGGGCTGCACCAATTTTGGTATTTCAGACGGCGTATGCGAGCCATCCGCATCAATGAAAACAATAATATCGCCATTGGCATGACGGATGGAATTGCGCAACGCTTCGCCTTTGCCCTTTTGTTGGTCAAGAATGACTTTTACACCCATTTTACGAGCGAGTTGCCGGGTGCGATCATGTGAGTGGCCGTCGACAACGATAATTTCATTGGTATAGGGCTTGCAGCCCTCTATTATGCGTTCGATGGTGACTTCTTCGTTTAATGTTGGAATAATAACGGTGATCATAGATTTATTAAAATTGTTTCGGATGACTTTACGATGTTTTTATTCAATACAGGCCTGATCATAAAAAACCATGAAACCCTGTTGCTACCGCAAATTCAATGCAGTAAACTGCCCTATACAAATAGCATCATTAAATGATACGACCATTTAATTCAGATTAATCCGATTATCTTATAAAAGATGTGATTAGATTTCAAGATTTATTTGGGGCGGCGATTCATAAAAAATAAACTTTTACCTTAATAAACGGCGCAGAATTTTCACGCAATTCCACAAACGCAAAAAAAGACCGGCGATTGCGCCGGTCCGAAAGGTTGTTTATTGACAGATGGGTTCTTCAACCACCGGATTTCGTAAAACACCGATTTTTCAATCTCCACTTCAACCATATCACCGGGCTGAATGGGAAGACGGATCATCGAAAGGCCTCATTTTTTTTGTTTCAGATGTCAGTGTTCGGGTTTCAGGGCATTGCTGTTGAACATCGAAATCTGACACCTTAACACTATTATGTCAATCATTGGGGGACGCAGATGCGATGTAAGGAGAAAGCGACCCTTCAATACCGCCGATAGGGCTGGACACCACGACGATAACACGGCATTGTTGTAGTATTTGGCTAGCTTGGTTTTGGTCTTTTATCTGATTGGCGTCGGACGCACTGATAACCAGATTTGTTTTGTTCAGTCCTCTAGCTTGCTTTACCTCGGCAACAATAAATTTACGCCGTTTTTTTCTTTTCTTACCTTCGGCGGCATAAACCTTCGGTGTCCCCAAAAATTGATCAACAAGGACAAGGATATCATCTTTCAAGCCCGGATTTCGGCTGAATTGCTTCCGGGACTTAGCAGACTCGACATAGCGGACCATGCCCTTTTTGATCAGCGCGGTTTCCTGCACGTTATTTATATGGTATACTATTTCACCTTCGGAACTGATAATTTCTGGAAACAGGGCTGGTTTGATGCGTTCGCCAGATGGTAAGTTGCGGGCATCTAACACCAGGAAGGTTTGACCCGCCATTTTTTTCCCCCCGTCCTTGCGATTTAGGGGTTTGCGTGGATAAGCACGCCAGTCTGCCTGCATGGATTTCAGTTTTATTAACAGTCTGGAGGTCAAGCCTTCAACCCCCTTGACAGGCGCCTGCAAGGTGACTTCAAAATAGGGCTGTTTGATATTTTTCACTAAAATTGTTTTGTGTTCTTTATGTCGGATCAAGGCCTGCAAATGAACCACAACTTTTCCGCCTCCCAGTGTTGCCAGCGTATTTTGGGCATCCAAGCGCACGCCGGCGGCGATCTTGAGGATAGATTGAAGCGCCATCACCCGTGCGGCTCGCAACGCCCTGTTTTTAGATCCGTTATTCAGATGTAAATAGCCTCGCCCCACACCGAAGATGAAGCCGTTATCCCAATCAATGCGGCCATTGGGATGGTCTTCGATATAAGGAGAAAACAGGTGATCATCGCAATGCAGTGTATTGGACGGAACCAGGCAAATGACAGTGAGCAAAAATATGCTGATGAGCCAGCCGTATTTAATTGATTTCAATAATGAGATTTTTTTATCCATCGGTGAACACACTGACCTGATTTAGAGGTTAATTTGTCATGTTGAAATATTCTTCGGCGTATTTTTGAGCAAACGCGGGCATTTTTGATTTGCCGGTTACACTCCTTGGTAAAGTGTAAACCGCTTTCTGGGTAAAATGAAGGATGCCAAAACGCGACTAAAAAATTTATACAAGATACTATTAGGAATGTGGGCAAAATAACTTACCTATTTTTAGAAGAGGAGTG
>JAOZRC010000046.1 GCA_029940345.1 Desulfobacterales bacterium | reverse complement strand
AAAGCCGATGATAACCATACAAAATAGCAGCCTGGGGCTGTTGCGTGAAAAAGCAAGACGGAAAATAGAAACATGGAAAATAGATCTGTTTTGGCCTAAATTTTATATACACAGGTCTCCTTTGGTAAAAAAAATATTTGATGGAGGTTCTAATCCATTGGAAGGCCTGGAACCTCAACCTATGATTCTTTTAATTTTGAAAGTTGACGACTCGTTAAATAATTATTTTAAACAATGGTTCAGGGAAGGTAGCAAGGGGAAAGGTTATCCGGGTATACCGGTATCTAAGCTGAGTAAGAGAATGGTTTTAGATCGTTGTGAAATCTTCTTTCCGTAGAAATTTTGATTTCTAACCATATATATTTATTTGTCGGGTTACGCTAGCGCTAACCCGACCTACCTCGACTCTTTAATCTCCAGTGCTGACTGACCCACGTCATAAGGTAAAAACTCACCGAAGCTGGGTAATAAAATACCCAAACTCTTCCAGGCGTTTTTTGACCTTGAGGAGGTTTTCAGAACGAATGGCGATGTGATAATCTTCGGCCTTGAAAATATATTTTTTCAAAATCGCATCCCGGGCCATTAAGGTGATCAATTCCTTATTATCGCTCAGGCGGAACAGATGCATGTCCGGTCGGGGGCTTAAGGGGTCGATTTTGTTAACGATGTCATTTAGAAAATCCAGCCATAGGGGGGGTGGGTCAGATGCGATCTGTTCTTTGAAGAGTTTGACTTTGGCATGAATATCCTTTGCGGAGGCGCACTCTTTGAGGAAAGACTGGAAGGTGACTTTGTAGCTATTCGCGCTGACTTTTTCCGACAGCCGTTCCAAAGTCATCGCTTTCAGGCGGTCTTGGCCCTCCAAACGGATCAGCAGGCGCGTGTCATCCAAAATGATCTCAGCGCTTTGTTTTTCCGAAACGCCGGTTTTTTTTAAATCATTATAGGTGTCTGTCAGGCCCGCCACATACGCGCCTGGTTCGGTGAGACGGACATAGCGAAGGCCATCGAATACCGACAGATAGCCCTTGTTTTTTTTCCGCAGGCGATCATTTGCAGGCGTATCGTAGGCGATATCCGCGAGTCCGAAAGCGGCCAATAAAAACAACACGCCTTTGAGAAACGGAGCCGTGACGGCCTCCGTATAAAGCGACGAACCGATATGTATCTGCCGATACCCGATCCCCGAATTCATCTCACGGTCAAGAGAGAGGTAGCGCGAGGCAAAGTCGCGGTCGACAATGCGCAGATCGATATCCCGGTACAGGCAGTATTTGATCAGATCGGACACGGACGTCCACTGGCAGGCACCTTTCTCGGCCGGTAATTTTTTCAGCAGCATTGCCAGGGAGGCTCGCACCGTTCGCTCATTCTGGCGATGCTCCTGTTCATAATAGCCGGATTTGAGATTATGAACACCTTTCAGATGTGACAGCAGGCGGTTCAGATAATAGCCGCCGTATTCAGGGCTGTCCTGGAAAAAAGCGGTGAAGATCCGTTTCAAAAAGGCCGGACTTGCCGACGCCGCCGAAGTGGGTTTTTGGGCATCCCCGTAGCTGGTCAAAAAATCGATAATCAGGGAGGTTCTTAACACCCCCAGGTCTTTGTCCTTGGGATCGTAAAATTCTTCAATGTCACAGTACTTGGCCATCTGCCTGACAGAGGTTTTGAGAACTTTTTCACCGCTTTTGGAATACTTCAGATTGCCCTGGGCGATGTAGGCGCAAAACAATTCGATACGGCTTAAAATGCGGTGGCGGTCTTCATATATGTAAGCGGTTTTACCAATGGCCGGCCGGCCTTTGAGATGATAGGCGGACGGGGGCGAAAGCACCGTTTTAAAGACCTTGCGCAGCACTTCCGGCAGGAACAGGTAATAATCATAGTATAGGCTGCCACCTGCGAAATGGTAGTCGCTTTGATACGGGAAAACCTGGTAGGGCAGGCTGAGGTAGCCGACTTTCTTAACATTCGGGCCGAATCGTTTCTCTTTTTTATGGGTGATAAGCGGCGGTTCAAAAGTATTGTCGGTATCAAGATTTTGGGCAAGGTGTTGGCCGCCTTCCCAGACCAGGGTGTCAAGCACCGTTTTAACCCCCGGGGGCATCCCGGACACCAGGGCGGCCAGCATATCCGGCTCTGCCAGGATATACGCCAATGCCCGCACCAACTTGGCCTTGCTGAGTTTGCTGATCGCAAAACCGCCTTTGAGGTCAAAATCATCTTCGGTGTAAAAATGATGTAAATAGGTATTATAAATCGTTATCAGAACCGCCTTGGAGTAGTGCTTGTCAATCACCTGGACGATGGCCGCACCTGGTTCGGATAAAAGCGCATGGTTGCGTTCAGACTCTTTCGATCTGAATGTCTTCGGCTTGGCCGGTTTCTTGAATAAGGGCATCTGGCAGTTCTCTGAAACGATAAATTCGCGCACCCGCGGATTGGGATCGGCCTTGAGACGCTTCAGCATATTCCGAACCCAGGGTGTGTCATGCCCCATAATAGCGGACGCCACCCGGCCGCGCACATTGGGATTGGCATGCTGAGACGCTTTTACCAGCAATTGGCGCACTTCAGGATGATCCGGTGCGATGGTTCCGGCGCTTAACACGATGTTGGCATACAGTTTCCACGGTTTGGTGATATCTTTGCGGGACAACAGCGCAGGAAGAACTGTTTCACCGGCGCTGACACAGGCTTCGTAAGCGGCCTGGCGCACGGCATTGTCCATGGGATGTTGGGTGATAAACCCCAGGTTGGACACCAGTAACCGATGTAATTCGGAAACGTCCGAAGAGGGCTGTTTGACAAACAACGATTCGGCCTCTTTATAGCGCCATAAAACGGTCAGCCGCTGTCTCAACGCCCCGGCAGACGCGAGCGCCTTTTGAATACGGCCGTAGTGCCATGCCGCAATTTCGGCGTCATCCGCCACCGCTTTTAAAATTGCCCTGGCGCAGCCCGCACACACATTCGCTGACGCCGTGCGGCATAACGGCTTGAAGGAATCGTCCCCGCAAAGACTGCATGTATCCGTAGCGCTCGTCCACTTTGACGTGGATTCTATGTCATCCAGATAATCTTCCGGGTAGAGACGGATCAGGCGATCACGAACAGTCGGCATGGCTTAATCTCCCAAAACATATTCGACGTCTTTCACACTCATGGCTTTGATCGAAGCGCCATCGCTGGAGATCAGACTGTCAAACAGTTGGCTTTTTTGCTCCTGGAGGCGCAGAATCTTCTCTTCGATGGTTGCCCGGGTGATAAGCCGATACGCAAAAACGGTCTTTTTCTGTCCGATCCGATGGGTGCGGTCAATCGCTTGATTTTCAGCCGACCGGTTCCACCAGGGGTCAAAGATAAAGATATAATCCGCGGCCGTGAGATTCAGCCCCAGCCCGCCGGTTTTCAGCGTCATCAGGAACACCTTGACATTCTCATCCTCCTGGAAACGATCCACCAAGCGCTTGCGGTCGCGGGTGGCACCGGTCATCTGCAAGTAATCGATGCCGGCCTCTTCCAGGTCGTTGGCAACACAGTCCAACGCATTGAGAAAATTGGCAAACAAGAGTATTTTATGGTTATTGGCTGCCAGATCGACAAAATACTCTTTCAGCACTTCGCGTTTGGGTGAGATAATGCCGTTTTCACTTTTAGACTCAGGGACAGCCGCAATCTGGCGCAGTTCGCTAAGGGCCTGGAGGATAAAAAACTGGGATTTACGAATACCGTTCTGAGCGATCTGCGCCTTGACCGTTTCATAATAAAAGCGGCGTCGCTGTTCGTAAAGCGATTTCTGTTCATCGCTCATGTCCACATACAGGGTTTGCTCCACTTTATCCGGAAGGTCCTTGAGCACTTCGCCTTTGAGGCGCCGGAGAATAAACGGGTAAATTTTCTTTTTGAGATCGTGCAGCGCGTCCTTGTCATCGTTTTTCTGAATCGGGGTCGCATAGTTGCGATTGAAATCCTGTACGGAACCGAACATGGAAGGGTTCAAAAACCGGAACAAGGCGTACAGTTCGCCCAGGTTATTTTCGACAGGCGTGCCGCTTAACGCCAGCCGGTGCTTGGAATCAAGCAGCATCACGGCCTTGGATATCTTGGAGTTTAAATTTTTGATGTGTTGAGACTCATCTAAAATGATATAATAAAATGCCACATCCTGCAATATCTCAATATCGTTGCGAATCATTGCGTAGGTCGTTAAAATCAGGTTGTTCGCTTTGGCCGCGGCAAAGTCGCGATTCTGGCCGTGATAGATGGTGAACGTCAATTGCGGTCGAAATTTACGGATTTCGTTTTCCCAGTTAAACAAGAGACTGCGAGGCATAACAATCAGCGACGGTTTGGCCTGCTTAGGATAAACCGATGCCAGCATAGCAATCGCCTGAACCGTCTTACCTAAGCCCATATCATCGGCCAGACATCCGCCCAGTTCATGCCGGTTCAGATATTTCACCCATTTGAAGCCCTGTTTTTGGTAGTCGCGCAACTGCGTGTTCAATTTAGGGAAACGCGGTTTGGATTTACTCAGTTTGTTAAACCCTAAAAAAATATCCCTTGATTGCTTAAAGGCGCTGGCCGCGATTTTCTCATCAATCATCTCTTCGACAATCGGCAAGTCGAAAAACGATACCTTGACCTTCGCATCCTTTTTCTTGCCTTGATTTTTAAAAAGGCGCATCAGCTTGTTCATATAATCCTGATTGACAATGGCATTGACGCCGTCATTCAGCGTGATATAAGAATTTTTCTTATATTGATTCAGCGCATCGAAAAGCGGAATATATTGGCCTTCGATCTCAAGACGCGCATCGCCTTCCAGAAAATCAATTCCATGAGACAAAGACAGGTCCAGTTTCGGTTTGACCGCACGGATTTTAAACGTCTTTAATTTTTCAGCGCCCATAACGGCAAAGCGGGTGATCAGGTGGGGAAGTTCGGCATGAATAAACGCCTTGGCCAAAGATTCGTCAATGATAAACAGATTGTCATCAATGAAATAACCGGTTCCGTTTTTAAGCACACGCCGATGTTTATTGAGTAATTTTTCGATCTCTTTCCATCCGGAATATATTTCTTCATATTCAATGTCGGAAACGGTGATTTTTTTCTCCAAATCGTTGAGCATGGCAACACGGGTGACATCGTAAGCATCGAAAAAATCGGGATCAAAACCGGGCAGAGAGGTGGCAAGGCGCAGATGCAGCGCATTGTCGACGTCAATTTTTTCAATGATCAGCGTGGGCCGCGTTATTTTGGGTTCGCCGATCACCACTTTATAGCCGTTATAGCGCACATGAATGTTACTGAAACAGGAAAAAAGCAACGAAAGGTACTTCTCTGTCATATCAGCCGGCAACAGGGCGATGCGAAAAAAATCAATCAGCTTATAGTTCACACTCAACGGCGGAATCGTATAAATAACGCCACCGGCAAACGCATGGTTTTCATTCAGCAGGGCAATTTTTTCGATATGCGCGCCATTGGCCGCAAGGATGATTTTACCGGTGAGGGCGGCGCCTTTGTTTTCAATCAGAAATATCAGTTTGCCGGGGTCGGATGAGAACCGGACAGGATTGAAATCCGGGTCAACAAAATTATCACACCGCTTCAGTTGCCATAGGAGATGGTCGTTTTCCCCCAGGTATACCTCACCACGGGGATTGTCCCATTCAATCCGGAAGCTGTTGCGATTCCGGATGGCGTCGAACGATTTCAAAAGTTCACGGACAGCGCCGCTGTGATATTCATAGTCAGGCTCTATGGCCTTCCCTTTATGATTCACCACCCGGAGATAAGCGCCTTCGGAATCGAATCCGAGCTGGAAAAAAAGTCGGTGTGGCTTTTTTTGTTTGTTGATAAAGGTTTTGGGACGTTTCAATTTTTCAAAAATGTCGATTGCCGTATTCAGTTTCTGTTTTTTCGTCATTAATTATTTTCAGGGTTTGGTGTTTTTGGGTTTTTGGCTTATATTTGTTTTTTTGGCATCCTTCAAAATAGCCTGAAAGCGATTTAAACTTTTTCCATATCGTCCCTACGGGACTTGCTTATGGGTAAGCCTTTTTTGCTATAGATATTAAGTCCCTGACGGGACAACGTGTAAACCGACGAATGTGGGATGCTTTTTTTGTATTTTGCCATTTGGCTTTTATTTGTTATTTGATGTTCGATTTCATCAACCGACGCGCATTGGCGGCAGGAAAGCCGGCTTTGAGTATTTTTTTGACGGTTTTCATAATATCATACGGAACAAATTTTATTTCCATCGTGTAAGCTTCCGTGTCCATAATGGCGTATTTTGCACTTTTGTCGTCATCCCGAGGCTGCCCGACACTGCCGATATTGATGATATAGCGATGTTGCCGGTCCAGGGCGACAATCTCTTCTGCCAATGGACGCCGGGTGATCTTCTCCCCGTCTGAATCGATCAGTTCCAGGTAGTGGGAATGCCCTGTGAAACAGATTTTTTCATCAAATCGCTGTAAGGCGTTGCGAATATCCGCATCATCAGCCTGGAACTGATACATGACAACCGAGTCCGGTGGGAACCCGTGTACAAAGCGCATCCCATGGGTGACCAGAAAAGACTTGAGCGTACAAATATAGTTGATGGTGTCATTGGACAGTTGCGAGCCCGTTTTCAGCAAAGAGTCACGCGCGGTCGGATTGAAATTTGCAAGATAGGTGCGATCAACCAGGCCGAGTTCGTGGTTGCCCATCACCGAGGGGATATCACTTTGCCGAATCAACTGGGCCACCTCTTCGGATTCGGGGCCGTACCCGATATTGTCACCGATGGAAATGACCGCATCAATCCTGGAAACGCCAATATTGACAACCACCTTTTTGAGCGCTTCCATATTACCGTGGATATCTGAAACAATCGCAATTCGCATGTCGTCTCACTTAGCGCCGCGCCCAGCTATCCTTTCCGTTTCACCAAAGGACGGCGGAGCATCATTTCATAAAGATCGATATAACGACCTGCCGTCACGCTGTGATTAAACGTTTTGACACTTTCCGCCATGATGCGTCGCAGTTGGGTCGCTTTCACCTCTGCGGGAAGATTATAAAACCGAACAGCCTCGTTTATGGCCCAATCAAGACCGCCGGAATCAAAAGTTTCAAAGAGAAAGCCGTTGCCTTTGTCCGAATCCGCATCCAAATGCCTGACCGTATCATGAATCCCGCCGGTGTCATGCGCAACCGGAAGACAGCCGTATATCGGGCCGATCATTTGCGGAAGACCGCAGGGTTCGAATAAGGAGGGCATCAGGACAAAATCGGAAGCGCCAAAGGCCAGACGCGCCAGTTTTTCATCAAAGTCGCAGATCGCCGCCCGGTCTGACAATTGATGGAACTTCACAATTTCGGCAAAGTGGGGTTTGAATTCCCCGTTAGC
The DNA here is from genome assembly GCA_029940345.1 of Desulfobacterales bacterium. GTDB lineage: Bacteria > Desulfobacterota > Desulfobacteria > Desulfobacterales > JAUCGF01 > JAUCGF01. The sequence continues at coordinate 7,953 of JAOZRC010000046.1, read as the reverse complement.
TACAAAAACGATTTGCAAGTTCAGGTCACGATAACGCGATACAATCTGATACATGATGTCGGCTAACAACTGGCACCCTTTTTGAACCGGGTCCAGACGTGAAGGCCAAAAAAAGACAGGCGCCTGATCATCTTGCACTAACCCCAAGTGTTGCTGCAAGACCCGCTTATTGGCCAATTTGCCTTCGACGTGGCCAGATGCCTCATATTGGCGCGCCAAGGCTTTGTCCGTCTTCGGATTGTAGGAAGGATCCGGCGCATTCAGAATCCCCACCGCGCACTCGGAATGCAGCTTATTGCGAAATTCGGTCCGCAAATACGCTTTTATGAAACGATGACGTCCATCCGCGATCTCCAGAAGAAAAGAGGGGCTGACCGTATTGACAAAATGAGCGGCAAAAATACCGGATGTCAAAAAATCAACCGCAATGTTTTCACGGGCGTTGGCGTAATTTAACGGCTCATTTTCATAATACAGGTGTTTCCAAAAAGCGGCGCCGTCAATGCCGCGGTCTTCGATTTGTGCCAGGGACGCTTTGACCGTGTGAATATTATGCACCGTGAACAGGCAGGGAATCCCCCGTTGTCTTGCCACCGCCGGTATCAGACCGGTCATCCAATCGTTGCAGTGGATCAGATCAGGGCGCACGCGGGGAATGATATTGTTGATCACCTCGCGTTGAAACGCAAGCGCGATTTTTATATTCTGCCATTCATAACCAGAATAAACATGATGCAGATAGAAAAATGCTTGATCCTGGGCCAAATGGATGCGTTCATCCGGCATCGTGTTCTCTAAAATTTCGATCTCTTTTTGTAAAGTTGGCCACAACGGACCGAAATGATCGCTGAAAATGGTGCGGTAATCCGGCATGGCCACATGCACATCGGCATCCTGTTCAAACAGAGCGGCGATCAGCGCGGCCGATACATCGGCCAAACCGCCCGCTTTGGCCGTAAGATAGTTGGCGATATTCCCCATGCCTTCAGGCAGATAGGTCACTTCCGGTGTTACGACCAACACGCGTGGGTTTTTGGGCAAAGCTTGCATCTGTCTAATTCTCTTCCCATTTAATCAATCCCGGTGTAAATTTAATCAAATCATCTCCCCGCGGGGTCACCTGCACTGTAAAACCGAAACGTCCCGCCAGGTCACAAGCGATTTTCCCCGCATAGCGATAATTGCCGTCACCCTTGTCTTCAACCACTGCCATTTGCAATGTCTGGGCATTTTCCAGCTTGTCAACCGTCCTGACATTGCCGCAGTAAAGCTCGATATCCACTTCTTCAGGCAGCAGTTCACCCAAATACACATTGACGAAAACCTGGAAATTGTCTTCCACGCGAAAAGGCCCTTTGATATTTTTAACCGGCGATTCGATTCGAATGGCGTCCCAATGCGTGCGCAAGCGCACTCTCTGAGCGGCCAGACGTCGGGCCTCGGCGCCCTCATTTTGTACCAGCGTTTCAAATCTCCGGCAAGCGGGCAAATAGAACCGTTTTTCATACTGAGTGACCATTGCCAGGCTGGAAAAAGAGCGAAACGCCATTTTCATGGATGCCTTCATCATTTTAAGCCACACCCAGGAATCGGCACCGTTTTTGCGGCTATAAAAACAGGGGATCACTTCATTTTCCAGTATATTATAGAGCGCCTGGCTGTCCAGGGAGTCCTGATGGGCGTGATCGGAATACTGTTCGCCGCTGCCGATGCGCCATCCGGTTGACGTAGAATAGCCTTCACACCACCAGCCATCCAAAATGCTGACATTCAACACGCCGTTGGCCGCCGCTTTCATTCCCGACGTGCCGCATGCTTCCAAAGGACGGCGAGGCGTGTTTAACCATATATCGGTGCCTTGAATCAAATGGCGGGCCAGATGAATATCATAATCCTCGATAAAAATCAGTCGGTGCCGAACGCCCTCCCGCTCCGCAAAACGGACAACCGTCTGGATCATCTTTTTGCCTTCGTCATCTAGAGGATGCGCCTTGCCTGCGAAAACAAATTGCACCGGATGTGTTTCCGATGTCAGCATGCGCATGAGACGCTCCGGATCCTTAAAAAGCAGGTAGGCGCGTTTGTAGGTGGCAAAGCGCCGGGCAAAACCGATGGTCATCACATCCTGATTCAACACCGTTTCGATATCGGACAGCGCCGAAGAGGCCTCGTTGCGGCGAATGGCCTGCTTACGCGCCAAGTCCCGGCAGGTGCGAATCAGACGCGACCGGTTCATTTCATGAGCGCTCCACAATTCTTCATCATAGATTGCGTCAATACGCTCAATGATATCCGGATCAGCGCTTTGCAAATACCATTCCGGGCCCAAATAGCGCTCCAATAACTGGATAATATTGCTGGAAAGCCATGATGGCAAATGCACGCCATTGGTGATATGCGTGATGGGAATCTGTTTTTCGGTTCGCCCCGGCCAGATTTCTTTCCACATATCGCGCGCCACCTGTCCATGTAAAGCACTGACGCCGTTGATATGTTGAGCCATTTTCATCCCCAAAATAAACATGGAAAGAGGGGCGTCAGCGCCTTGTCCCTTGAGTTGTCCCCATGATAAAATTTCATCGCAGGTGACCCCCAGCGTCGCCTCAAAGGCATATAAGTAAGGTCTGACAAGTTCGGCGGGAAACTCGTCGTGGCCGGCGGCCACCGGCGTATGGGTAGTAAATACGGTGGTTCGCGCGGCAATCTCCATGGCGGTTTTCAGCTCGGTCTGATAGGCGGACATAATTTGGACCAGGCGCTCCAAATTGACAAACGAACAATGCCCCTCGTTCATGTGGCAGACCTTGGGAAAAATATTCAGCGCATTGAGCGCCCGCATACCGCCGATTCCCAAAAGAACTTCCTGGGCCAAACGTAATTTTTCATCCCCGGCGTACAACCGGGATGTGATTTCACGAATAGCCGGGGGATTTTTTGACAGATTGGTGTCCAGCAGGATCAGCGTGATGCTGCCCACATCAATTTTCCATACGGCCGCATGAATCTCGCCTTCCGGGCCGGCCACGGAGATACTCACCTTATTCCCGTTTATATCATGCGCTCTTCGCATGGGTAAAAAATAGAAATCAGTTTCCTGATATTTTTCATGCTGCCAGCCGTTTTGATCAAGCTCCTGACGAAAATAGCCGTATTGATATAACAGCCCCACGGCAACAAGGGGTAAGCCCATATCGGCTGACGCTTTCAGATGATCTCCGGCCAAAATGCCCAAGCCGCCGGCATAGATCGGTAAACTTTCATGAATGCCGAATTCCATGGAAAAATAGGCGATGGCGTCTGATTGGCCATAAGGTGATTCGGAATAATTATGATGCGTCAGCACCTGCTGTTTAAAAAGACTCCTGACACGTTCCAAATGGGCCAGAAAACTTTGATCCCGGGCCAGTTCTTCGAACCGCTCCTGGGTCAGACGCGTTGCAAACATGATCGGGTTGCCCCCGACCTCGCTCCAAAGACGCGGATTGATGCGTCGGAACAAGCCGATGGCATCCCGATGCCAGCACCACCAAAGGTTGCGCGCCAGCACTTCGAGAAAAACAAGTTTTTCGGGAATTTTGGGGAATATCAAAAATGTATGAAAATGCATTATTTATTTTTTCCTTTTTTGATGATCGCCTAGTCATGGGGCAAGTCAATTAAAATCCTTTTCAGTAACCCGTCTTGTGAGAGAACACTTCCGATTTTTTTGCGATGTCATAGTTTTCGAGACTTCTATAAATAACGCTATGAAGGCTGCTTCCCGACGCCGTCAACCCGGCAATGAATGATAAAAATGCTTCATCACATCCGAGCGCGTAATAATGCCGATGAGTTTATCACCCTCTAACACCGGCAAACGTCCGATATCATATTTGACCATCAGACGGGCGGCCTGGGACGGATTTTTATCCGGTGAGATCGTTTGGACACGCCGATTCATAAAGCCTTTCACCGGCGCATTAAGACGTCGCGGATTTTTAATTTTGCGAATATCCCGCTTGGAAATAACACCCAACAACTTTTTATTATCAACCACCGGTAGGCCCGTATAGCCTTCCCTGTCCAAAATCGTTTTCACCTGATGCATACTGGTGTCCGGTAATATGGTGTAAACCGGCGAAGACATCATGTCGCTAATTTGTACGGAAGCTTCCTGATTTCCCTGTATAAGCGCTTTAATCATACTGGCAATCGTATCCGGATTCACCGCCTTCAACATCGCCGAACCGGCTCCCGGATGACCGCCGCCGCCCAAGCTGCGCATGATAGAGCCAACATTAATCCCATCATTATCACTACGGCCGATCACCATACATTTCTTGTTTTTGGGGCTGCTAAATATGCCGAAGGCGGCGTCTAAGTTTAAAAGCTCGCGGTACATGCGCACCACCATGGCCAGGCCATCGATATGGCCGTCAATTGCGATTTGACTGATACTGAAATTGTAGCCATTCAAGGTAATGCGGGCCGCTGTCTCAAGCATCTTAAACAAAACATTTTTATGTGCCGCACCATAGCCGGGACGCAAAAATGAACTCAACACACCCAAATCAGCGTCATTATCCAGCAAATAGGCCGCCGCACGAGCGTCATCAGATCGCGTTCCGGCAAATGTCAAATGTCCGGTATCTTCGTATAGCCCAATTAAAAAGAGAGTGGCCTGGATCGGCGTCAGACCTATTTTTTCCGCTTGTAACCGGCGCGCCAGGAGCGAAATCGTCGCCCCCATCGCTTCCTGGCATTTCCAATCCGCTAAGATATCCGTATCATGCAGGTGGTGATCCCATAGAATAATCTCAAGATCATCCCGGTTCGCCAAACAGTTGAGTCCTTCAAGACGCCCCCAGCGGTTAATATCAACGACAACCAGATGTTTCACCGCATCAGGACAGATTTCGTTGGGGGCATACATCCGAAAAAGTTCTTTATGCAGGGATAAAAACGCTTTGACATTCGGATTCAGATTACGAGGCAACACCGGTTTGGCATCCGGATATAAAAGATTCGCCGCCGCAACACTCGCCAAGGCATCAAAATCAGTGTTTCGATGCGTTGTGATAATTGAATGAAAGTTATGCATTATTATCCGCAGCCGTTTTTTGATCGGGCTCCTTGGATGTTGTCTCCGGAAGGGCTTGTATCGCGGCTGGATTATACTCCAATTGATTGGCTACGTCCGTCGCACGACTCATTTCAAGCTGGATGCGGTGTTTATCAATTTCGGTGCGACTCTCGATTGATTTTTTAGCTAAAAGATATCGTAAATAAAGTAACCATATAATAACAACGCTGAATAGCGTGAACGCCCCCACAAAAAACCATTTAAACCGAATGATGGTGTCAACCCCCATGCGGCCGATATAAGTGATAAAGTTGGGTATCACCCAATAGGCAAAAAGCCCTATCATAACAAGGCCGCCAATGATAAAGATGTTATGACGGCTAATCCGGTTCATGATTTTTTCCAACCGGGTTTCTTCATCCGATTGCTTATCCTTTTGGGGCGCATCCGTTTTATCTTCAGAGCGTTCATCACCATAAAATAAAGAAACGTAGGCCCTGACGAAAAAGCCGAATAAAAGCATCATGCCGATAGGAATTCCCACGGCTGCGACAAACCACGCCCTGAACGGAAACGGTATATCTTTTTTCACATGCTTTACTTTGTACTGGCTCAACGGGCCAAAGGTCTTTTCAAAATAGTATTTGTTAAAATCACTCAAGTTGCCGCCATCGGTTTCATGAATAACGTTGCCTTCTTTATCGATGATCTGGAGCCACGCTTCCGTACCGGATTTAATTGCGGCAAAAGCAAAAATTTCCAATTCAATCAGCAAAAGACCGATTGCCATTATAATGAATAGTTTCTTGTTTTCTTTAAGTAAAGATGCCATACTCTTGTCAGAAGCCATTGTCGTCATTTCCTTTTCAATGGTGCGAAGCCAGGGGCTTAGAAAATAAGCCATTGTTCGTTTACCCGTGGAAGCTTATCTGGGATAAGCCGCAATTTTTTTTAACAAATAGCGGTATTCCGAAAATACAATATTTTTCAACCGCTAAATTTAAGCATCTTTAGCATAATCGCAACACCCTATACAAGACGAAAATGTTTCAGGGAGGCTCTTTTATTAATAAAGTGATCATTTCCGTTCTGGGACAGGACCGCCCCGGAATCCTGGCAGCCGTCACCAAAATTTTATTGAATCGGGATGGCAATGTCGAAAACGTCAGTCAAATGATTTTACAAAATCAGTTTGCCGGTATTTTTATTGTGTCTGTTCCGAGTCATATCAAAATCAGCGCGCTCAAAGATGAACTCAACCAAAGCGTGAACCATCTTGACATCGTCATGTAAAACAACTGGTTTACGATGAAACCTACTATCCCCCGGTTAAAAGTGAACCGTTTATCATCACGACCAAAGGACTGGACCGCAAGGGACTTGTGGCCGGCATCACGGCAACCATTGCCCGCTATGGCGTTAATGTCACAAATTTACAAGCTATTTTCAAAGGGGGCGATAATCCGGGGGACAACGTCATGATTTACGAAGTCGATATACCCATTGATACCGACCAACAGGAACTGGATGATGCTCTCAGGGCCCAAGCGCAGTCTTTGGGACTTACTATCAGTATATGGCATCGTAATATTTTTAAAGCGATTAATCGGATTTAGGGAAAAAATAGGAACTATTATGTTATCCGACAAAGAAATACTGGCCACCTTGGAAATGGTTCAAAATGAACACTTAGATGTTCGCGCCGTAACATTGGGTGTCAATCTTTTTGACTGCGCAAGCGATCTGATAGATACGCTTACCGAAAATATTTATCGTAAAATCATAGATTTGGCAAACGATCTGGTTCCCGTATGCAATCGTATCGGTGCTAAGTACGGAATCCCCATTGTCAATAAACGCATCGCCGTAAGCCCCATAGGCGTTGTGGGCGCTCCCTTTGATCAAGAACAGATGGTCGCTATTGCCAAGACGCTGAATCGGGCGGCGCGTGATGTTGAAGTGGACTTTATCGGCGGCTTTTCCGCATTGGTGGAAAAAGGTATCGCCAAAGGTGACCAGGCGCTAATTGAAGCTATCCCCGAAGCGCTGACTGTAACCGAACGTGTCTGCGCTTCCGTCAATGTGGCCTCTACGCGTGCGGGCATCAATATGGATGCTGTTTTAAAAATGGGGCAGATCATTAAAAAAGCGGCTCATTTAACCGCCGACGCCGACGGCCTGGCCTGCGCCAAGCTGTGTGTATTTGCCAACATTCCCCAGGACAGCCCGTTTATGGCCGGCGCTTATCACGGCATCGGCGTTGCTGATGCCGTAATCAATGTCGGCGTTAGCGGTCCCGGTGTGGTAAAAAAAGCGCTTGATCGCGCCCTGGCTTCTGATCCCGATTCAGATTTAGGGCACTTATCTGAAATAATCAAAAAAACAGCTTATAAAGTCACACGCGTGGGTGAATTGATTGGCCGTGAAGTGGCCGAAGCATTAAATATTCGCTTTGGCGTGGTTGATCTTTCCCTGGCGCCAACTCCGAACGTGGGCGACAGCGTGGGGGAAATTTTCCAGAGTCTTGGCTTGTTGAGCATCGGCGTGCACGGAACCACCGCAGCGCTGGCCATGTTAAACGATGCGGTTAAAAAAGGCGGCGCCTTTGCCAGCTCCAATGTGGGCGGATTAAGCGGCGCTTTCGTGCCGGTCAGTGAAGACCTGAATATCGGCCAGGCGGCTGAAGACGGATATCTGTCCTTGGAAAAATTAGAAGCGATCACCTGCGTTTGTTCGGTGGGACTGGATATGGTGGCGATTCCGGGCGACACTTCGGCCGAATGCCTTGCCGGCATCATGGCCGATGAAATGGCGATCGGCGTGATCAACAAAAAACTGTCTGATTCTAACGGTTTTTGTTGAAATGATATTTGGTATATTTTCAGTATATT
>JAOZRC010000552.1 GCA_029940345.1 Desulfobacterales bacterium | reverse complement strand
AGGGATTTATGGGCGGGGATTTCATCGAAAAGGGCAAGTTGGCCTTTAAATATAGGTTTCTGCGTGGGATCATGAAAAATGACGGTTTCGACCAACCACAGAATGTCGGGGTCTTTCACTTTCTTTTTAAGAATGTCAAACAGGATGCGCTTATTGATGGATACAAAAAACGATTTGATATCCAGTTGAAGATAATATGCTTTTCGAGTGCGGTTCAATGTCGCCTGCCGCATGAATTTCTGAAGACGTTTTACCGCCGCATGCGTGCCTTTGCCTTTGCGGCAGGCGTAGCTGTCGTAAATAAATTTCGGCTCCCAAATCGGCTCCAGGTAAGAGACCAGCAAATGGTGAACAATCCGGTCGCGAAAATGGGCCGCGAAAATTTTCCTCTTTTTCGGGCTATCCGTAATAAAGCAGACTGACGGAAGGGGGCGATACGTTCGCGTTTGTAAAGCCTCGCTCAATTTGAACAGGTTTTCTTCCGCTCGAATCTCGAACGCCAAAGCGCTCATCTTGCCGCGTTTATTTTTGCGGCAGTTGAGATACGCCTTGTAAAGCCTCAGAAATGAAAACAAAGGATTGTTCATTTGCCGACGCGCACCGGCAACGCCCGTTTGTTGTTGTCGTTGCGCGGGTGATTCCAGTTCCTCCTGCCGTTGTTGAAATTGAAGTTAGCGGCAAGGGAACCGTTTGTTCCCCTACTTCTTCGGATTAACGCCTTGACGGTGAAAATCCTGCAAAAACACCCATCCCAAACGGGTAGGATGCCATGATAATATATGCCACATAGGCGAAGGGAACCCAATTGAACAAACTCGACACGCTCGGAACGATTAGGAATATCCATCATAGTTCCGATTCCGGCCGTTTTCCTTTTTACGTTAATTTTCAGTTTCTGCTTAATTTGTTCAGTTTTTCCTGGATGCTTCCAACCGTTAATAAATGCAAACATTCCGGTGTATCACTCATTGGACCCGGCTCTGGTATCGAGGCCATATTATTGTTGGCTATCACCAGCACTCTGAGCGGAATGCCCAGGGCCTTTAGGCGGCGAACCATTTCCTGGCGTTCATTATCCCATTTCAGTAATACACAGATAATGCTGGTCAGCAAAGCGGCGCGGTTTAACACGAGTGAGGCCAAATGGCTGAAAGGCTGTTCCCGGCAAGGCTGCACAGCAGATAGAATTTCTAACATTCGCTCTGCGTGAGATATACCGCGTCCGGATGTAAAACAGTACGAACGGTCACCGACAAACATCAGGTCTAATAATGATTCCTGGGTTTGAAGCGAGCATGCCAATGAAGACGCTACGGCGATGGCTTCTTCAAAGGATTCGTCAAAAATTGCGTCAAGAAATGTATCAAGCACCAAGGCATGGCGAATAAAAAATTCGTTTTGGTATTCTTTCACCACAGGCTTACCGGTTTTAGCCCAGCTTTTCCAATGGATATGGCGTAGCGGGTCTCCCGGCCGGTAGTCACGCAGGGAACGAAATTCCTCCGAATCACCGACGGAAGACGCCAAGGCGACGCCGCCTGACTGATATTGCCGCGTCCCGGAGAGATGCAGGTCGGGTATGATATATCGTTTGGAAAGCACACATACCGATTGACGCTTCGGAATCGAGCGCAAAGAATATAACAGGCCCAACGGCTCCGGACGCGCAATCGTAAAACCGGTGAATTCCAATGTTCCCCGGCAGGAGGGTGTAAGTTCCAGTTTGATTTCGCCTTCTTCATTAGGAAGAAGTTCAGGCAAAAGCCGGGGCGCTGATTTTGATTTTGGCCCGGTTGCCAGCTTTCCAGACTGCAACCATTGCCAGCGATGATATTTGAAGTAACGATCGAAGGCATTGCGCTGTTCCTCATCAGGTTCCCGCAGCATTGTGAATTCTTCATAAGTGGGACGCGGATCGGCAAAATTTTCAAACAGATGCAGTCCTTTCTGTTTCCGAGATGAACGATTTTGCACAATTATATGATATGTGAAAGGTTCACCGGTTGTGGCAAATCGCGGTAAGACGCGTTGAGCTGTAAAGCGCGGCGGAAAAAGTGCAATTCCTCCCAAAGCGATAAGAAAGAGAGCCAGAAGAAAGGTGAATGCCTGGTAAGCAACCGTCTGATTGGTGTCAACCCCCACAACGGCGCATGCGATCAGGCCGGCGAAAACAAACTTGCCGGCAGGTGTAAAGCGCCGTTTCAAACGATAACTAAGCGTGGAAAAGAGGCCTAAACTACGATATAGAAATTTTGAAAACATTTGGCAGGTTGTTTCCAATTTACATCATTTTTAATATTAAATCGGAACCTTAACGGTTTTTAAAATTTCAGCAATGATGCTTTCGGCCGTCAGACCGGCAAAACGGGCCTGGGGATCCATCACCATCCGATGAGCGATTATTGGCGCAGCGATTTCCTGGATATGTTCAGGGGTGACAAATTCAAGATCGTCAAAAAGTGCCAATGCTTGCGCCGCTTTCATCAAGGCTAACGACGCACGCGGACTGGCTCCGAGATCAACACCCGAGGCACTGCGCGTAGCGCCTACAATATCAACAATATAGCGCATCAATTCCATGCTAACGCGAATAGCAGAGACATGCTTTTTAAGCAACACGATGTCATCCAGTGAAACACATGCGCCAATCGCATCAATGGGATGATTTTGGCCTTGAGCCGCTAATAATTCCACCTCTTTATCAGCAGGCACATACCCCAGGCTGAATCTCATGGCAAAACGATCCATCTGTGCTTCCGGTAATGGATAGGTGCCCCGGGATTCCACCGGATTTTGGGTGGCAATCACAAAAAAAAGGGTTTCAAGGCGACGCAATTGACCGTCAATACTGACTTGAGCTTCGGACATGGCTTCCAGCAGAGCCGATTGCGTGCGAGGTGATGCCCGATTGATTTCATCGGCAAGTAAAATATTTGTGAAAACAGGCCCTTGATGAAAATGAAACTCATGATCTTTTTGGCTGAAAATGGAAACACCTAAAATATCGGAGGGCAACAGATCCGGCGTGAACTGAATGCGTTTAAATCGTGCATCCACCGAAAGGGCCAATGCCTTGGCCAGGGTTGTTTTACCCGTTCCAGGGACATCTTCTAATAGGACATGTCCACCGCTGGCAAAAGCAGCTAAAAGTTTACGAACAGATGCAGATTGCCCCTTCATCACTTTTTCAATATTGTTAAAAACTTTATGGTAGATATCTAGGGGAGACGACATAATTTTGAATCCGTACACGTTACGAAGGAAATAAGTTAATATGAGGTAAATGGTATAACCGTTTAAATTCAATTCCGAATTTTTCCATTAATTCTAAATCTTCGCCTGCTTGTGACCAAGGTCTGGGGGAATTTTTCATTTCAAAAATGATTTTGTTCATCATTTTGGGGTTCCCGGAATGTTTAAGATACAGGTAACCGAGGTAAGAACTCTTTCCTTTTGATGACAGTTTTTTTAAACGGGGTAATAGCACCTTTTCAAACCAAGCACGATCATATAAGCGCGCCGATATGATAATGCGCCACGCATTATAATCCGCTTGCTCTCCTGATTGGGATACAATGGGCCAGCCATCATTATTTAGAACATCGCTGCTTTCGAAAAGGCCTTTTAATTCTTCCAGGTTAAAAAATTCTTGTTTCTGCAAGTATCCGTATTCATGTGGATTTTCCGGGTCCGCACGATAATTTATAAAATGAACGGCATAAGCGCGTTTGACTTCATCCGGCCACGGTTGGGTGAGCACATCAGTCATCACCGCATTTTGAAGGATATGATTAATTTCAGCCATGTGGTCAAGTTTGTGCTTGATCCAAACAGGGGAGTGCATTTGGACCGGAATGCGATAAAATTTTTTTTTCAACGCACCAACCTGTTGATGTAGTTGCATGATCCTGTTTTGGGCGACCAAAATTTCATCATATTCAATGGACTTGTCAATTTCGGGCGATGAACAGGCCAATATAATCGGAATTAGAAAAATAAAAATGAAAATCGGTTTCATTTTCCGCTCCATGTTTCGCTATGAAATGTTGTGATTAGAGAATGGGGTCACGGTTCCTTAATCAGATACTCCTTTTGCACCTCTTTAAACAGTTCGTGACCGATAGCCAGACCCGTATCTATGAAACGGGGGCCATAGATTTTGCCGGTATGGGTGCGAAATGTCTTTTTTATGCGGATAAGGCTCTGCATCGC
>JAOZRC010000551.1:3302-4215 GCA_029940345.1 Desulfobacterales bacterium | reverse complement strand
GAATAAGGGATTTCGGGAGCTTTTTTATATCCGAAAAATTTCATTGCACATTTTATCCTTCCAAAGTGTATCATGTCTGGTTGCGAGTTAAAGACGATATGAATTGGGGAGATTGGGAAAAAGTAAAGATTAATTTTAAAGATTAACTAACACACGAAAGCGTTATTGTTTTACTTTGGCATGAAAATTGTTTATATAAACTATAATGGTTTTGCTGACCATTTACGTGCCGCTGAAATTCAGTAGACATAGAGGGCCTTTTCAATCCATCATTTTAGATGAAAAGTGATAGTACCGTTTTCTTGACATTTGTCTCTTGTATGCAAATTGTTCGAACCCTCTGAATCAAATTTAATGAGCCTTAGTGCGGGGTTCTCTGCTGTTTAACCCCACAAATCCTTCTTTTCAGCCTATTCATTCTTGATAATCTCGCAATGATTTTTAACTTAAAGAAAATACCATCACAGTATGAGTATACCATTAGGAATGTGGACGAAATAACTTCCCCATTTAAATAAACGGTAGCGCCGTCCTTCCACGGTGGCGCATGTGGAAATGCCCAAGTTTTTTTTCTCCATTCCTTATGGTTGAAACGATAATCATATTTTTCACTTTTACTATCATTGGAGGGCTTTAGTATAATGTTCTTTTATAAAAAAAGTTTCAAGATTATAATGATAAAGGTATTGCTGGCATTATTTTTCGTGCTTTTAAGCACAAACATCTCCGCTTCGGATGATAATGAATTAAAATTTTCTCAACTGCCAACTGATAACGCTCAACTTATTTTTGACTGGAATGATATAAAAAACTTTTGGTTTAGAAACGAGGGACGTCACGGCAAAAAATCAACAGTTCAGATAAACTCAATGCCGTTTACTACAAAGCGGTGGATGCACTCTCTAAAACCCTC
>JAOZRC010000551.1:0-3292 GCA_029940345.1 Desulfobacterales bacterium | reverse complement strand
GAAGGACTTATCGGAATAAATTTACAACGATCAAGCGATCCTTGGACTGTCCATATGGACTGGCCATTAACAATAGGAACCGAGTGGCAACGTTACTATGTCCCATTTCCCGTACAGGTGAGGCGCGGATTTGGCACTGAGATAATTCCGTCAGTCCCTTCGGGAGGAGATGCCAAAACTTTCGTGGTAGGTGAAGTCCGGTTCGGATTGAAGTTTGGTTATGAGCCTCAGACAATCCAAATAGCCGATTTAAAGGGTGTTAATTACGGACCTGATCTGGCAGGTGAAAAACTACCTTACACCAGTATTAAAAAGACATCGGATGCGGTCATTTTATCTAAGGAATTATCTGATCTTTATTCGTCCGGTTCATGGAACCCGGAAATACTGAATGATGCGGAAGCCGGCGCTAAATACCTTCCTGATTTCAGTTATGCCGGTTATCATTTCGGTGAAGATTCACCACCTGACAATGATACCGGATGGCAAGTATTGAGTGTTACCGATTATGGTGCTATTGCTAACGATGGCGCTGATGATACAGCGGCCATCCGTAACGCGATAATACAAGCAGAAAGTGTTAATGGACCCGTTATTCTTCAATTTCCCACAGGGCAGTTTAAAATTAATGAAATTCTGTTTATGAAACGTAACAATTTTATTATGCGGGGGGCCGGAAGCGGGTTAAACGGAACGGTTCTGGACGTTACACGTCCCATGGCGCAAATGCAAAAACCGGCGCCTATCTTGGAACAAGAACAGGAAATCAAACAAAGGAATATGAAAACCGACATGGGTGACTATTACTCACCGTTCTCATGGCTTGGTGGCGTAATCTGGATTGAAGTGCCCGAAGAAACTCCGGCAGAGCTTTTAACAAAAATATCCAGTGGAAACCAAAGAGGTGATCATACTGTTACTGTTAACTCTGCAAGTAATCTGAATATGGGACAAGCTGTACAAATTCGATGGTATGATCGCGATGACGGCAGCCCTATTCTGCCCCACATCTTTAACTGTGAGGCGTCAAGTCTGCCTGAAGGTTTTGGAAATACCTTTTCTTATGCACCGCAAGTTTGGCAAATATTAACGATCGAAACCATTGATGGTAATGAAGTTACATTCAAAGAACCTATTAATCATGATTTACGCGTGGAATGGAAACCTCAGATTCGCAGAGTGGGTTTTGTTGAGGAGGTGGGTTTAGAAGGTTTCAAAATTAAATTTCCCCAGTCGACCTATGCCGGACATCATCGCGAGGAGGGGTATAATGCAATTTATATGTACAGAGCGCTCCATTCATGGGTTCGTGATGTAGAAATCATAAATTGTGATTCCGGTGTAATCATAGACAACAGCAAAAATATTACAGTAAAAAATGTTATTATGAGCGGGCGAGGTGGGCACTATTCACTTATGGCAAGAGATTCAGATCAGGTGCTATTCCGCGATTTTGAAACAACTGCTGATATTCTGCACAATCCCAGTTTTAACACCTATTGCCGTACAAGCGTCTGCACTCATGGTAAAATCGTCGACGCCCAGCTTGATCAACACAATGGTATGAATCACCAAAACCTTTGGGATGACCTTGAAATTAATGGTTATCTGGGAGGGCTATGGGTGCATGGTGGCAGCACTTCAGATATACCAACGCATGCCGCCTTTAATGTTGCCTGGAACTTGCGCTTTAATCCGCAGCAGAATGCACCAGTCCGCGCCAATGATATTATGGACGGTCCGTCAGCTTATATAATCGGGCTTACCAGCAACGCACCGTTAATGTTCAGGTATGGACCGAATGCATATTTTGAGGGCCTTAACAAACTTAATATCGCCGTCCCTTCTCTATACGAATACCAGTTAAATCTTCGCTCCGGCAGCCAAGCGATCACCGCCAAACCCGCAGCAACGATCAATCCCGATGGCGATAATGTGTTGGAAATTTTATTCTTTAACCAAATATCCGATGTATTAAACGCCCAAATTACTGCTTTTCAGTGGAATTTGGGAACGGTGACTGAACCAAACGGCGCGGCAATCAGCTCAGAAAAAGAATTTAAGTATATCTTTCCTTCTTCCGGTGTTTATAATGTCTGGTTACGTATTAAAAGCAATGAGGATTGGAGTGATTGGGAAATGGTTGAGGTTGATCTTAATGGTATTGCACAACCTCAAGTGCCTTCTGCACCTACGAATTTGAGAATAATACAATAAGGGAGTAAAAAAAAAATATCTAAGGTCGGATTAGAGAAGGGTAACTCAATAGCAAGCTAAAATGTAACTCATTTAACTGATTCGCGATCGGTATCGCTGAACGGCTTTCCCTATCCCATTGGTATGTGGTTGTGGTAGGCGTCAAAAGTGTTTATCTTTTATTTGTGAACATTAATCTATAGTACTCATCCTCATATTGACGCGTCATTTGGGCTGCGGAATATTTTGCATGAATTGTCTTTTGCGCACTTGATGAAAGTTGATGGCAAGTGTCGTTGTTTTCTATAAGTCTTATAATGGCCTGCGCAATTGCATGTGAATTGCCTGGCTTTACCAGAATGCCGTTATACCTGTCTTTGATAATATGAGGGATGCCACCGACGTCAGATGCGATTATCGGGACGCCAGTTGCCATTGCTTCCAGCAGTGCCATTGGCGTCCCTTCCAATAAAGAGGGCATGATACAAATATCCATCAGGGAATAAAACCCTGCAATATCCCTCTGAAAACCGGTAAAATGAACCGCTTTGTCAATCCGTAACGTTTGGGCATAGGCTTGCAGTTCATTCCGCAATTCACCGTCGCCCACTATTACAAAACGTACATTTGGCATCTTTTTTGACACTTCCTGAGCAGCTTTTAAAAAAAAGGAGTGGCCTTTCTCAATACTTAAACGCCCAACAATGCCAATTATACGCTCTCCGACTTTAATACCAAGCGTGTCCCGAAGCTTATCCACTTTTCTATTATCCTTGCTAAATTCATCTACATTGATACCATTTATAATGATGGACATTTGCCTTTCCGGAATAGCGATTTTACGAAGCATCCTTTTTACACCGGTTGAGACAGGAATTATTCTATCGATAAATCGGATATAGAAAGCATCAAACGATTCGAAAACAGTTGTACTTAGCTTATTGCGTATCCAATTGTGATGTGTCGTAATAGTGGGAAGATGTAATCGTTTTGATATAAGCAGTCCGTATAGGCGTCCTTTCATTTCATGACAATGAATGATATGAATATTATGTTTTAGCACTGCTAAACGAATACGATTTAATGCCATTAAATC
>JAOZRC010000550.1 GCA_029940345.1 Desulfobacterales bacterium | reverse complement strand
TATAACATGGCGCAAGGCGTGCTTGGCAAGATTTATCCGGTGTATCGGTTCTATAACCTCGGCTTGGCCAAACATCTCTTTACCATTGATGAAAATGAAAAAAATCATCTGGTTGCCAACTCGGGCGCTGTCTGGCGATTCGAGTACACTGCCTATTATGCCTATCTCGCCCAACAATATGACGCGGCCTCGCGGCAGCAAAAAGATACGCTTCAGGCCGTTCATCGTTTTTACAGCGAATCGTTGCAGACCCATCTTTTCACCATCGATGAAAATGAAAAAGAGCATCTCATTAATAACGCCGCGGATGTCTGGCAATATGAAGGCCCCGTCTTCTATGTTCCGGCCGATTACCAGGAGGGAACTTGCCAGTGTACCGTTTTTACAATAAAGACGCAATGGTGCACCTCTTCACCGTGGATGAAAATGAAAAAAATCACCTCATTGATAACGCCAGTGACACCTGGTACTTTGAAGGCATCGCTTATTACGCCTTTCCCTGATCCGATGAATTGATCGAAACTGTTCCCCCTCCCCATTTTGGGGTGGGGGTTAATAAAATCAAAAGTTCGCCTTTTAACTTTTATGAAAGTCAGGGAGATTCGGCATGAAAGCAGATTCGGAAATAATAAACCGAGACCATCCCTTTAATCTTCAAAAAGCTGTTGAAACACTTGAACGCAGTTACATCATACACATTATTCAAAAAAACGACGGAGACAAAGTGAAGGCATCCGAAATGCTTGGAATCCGTATTCAAATGCTTGAGCAGAAAATTTAAAAATACAAAATAACTGCCTAAGTTAAAAAAGCAATTGGTGCTTAGAAAGCATCGTTTAGCAAGCCTTCCCTTAATCCGATAACCTGATCCGTTCGGTCACCTAACGCAATGAAACCCGACAAGCAAGCTTGCCGGGTTTCATTGCGTAAGAGTCTTTAAATATAGGAACAGACACCACCATCTTTGGTGTAACGCGGAATCAGAATTTATCAAGTATCACAGAGTGAAAAGGGTTCAAGGCTCCGTTTGACGTATCCTATTCAAAATGCGAAGTGGCGGAAGACGACCCTGGATCCGCTTTGCAGGTTCAAGGATGCCCGATTTTGCAAAACGTTTATTAGCACTTTCTAATTCCGTTAGTAAACGATTTGCAAAATCGTTCTACAATAAAAAGTGTAAACTACTTTCAGGCTTTTATGAAGGATGTTCTTGACAGCGCTTGTTTTTCGGCCTAAATAATAAGGGATGCTATAAATTCGTAGCACCTAAGTAACGGTGATTTAATAACTTACCCATTCGGAACCAGGGCATCAGCATCCGTGTCAGCCGACATATTTTGCCAAGGTTCCGAAAGCGGACAGTTTTCGAGGTTCTCGGCAGCAATACCGTCTGTAATAAGACAGACTTTATCTGTCAGACCTTTTAATGACACAGATGTGACATTTTCTGTCGAATAAGGCAAAACGGATATGATCAGGTGCGCTTCGATATTCGAAACTTTTAACAACGATGCGGACCATGACCATTCGTACCTTACCGGGGCATTTTTATTAAGGATCGCTTGCGATATGATCAAAGATAAAAGCCTAAATGAGGCTTTGGCCAGAATGGCCAGAAGCCGGCACAATCCCTGAATAAACAGATCACCGTTTATCACAGACTGTAAACGCTGCAATATCAGGTAAATAGGTCGGCGCCATGCAGGCATGATCTCTGTTTTTTTAACTGTCAGTACAGTCATTCCGGGGAAACGTCGCATTTCTGCCTGCCAGGCTGCGCATAAATGTTTTGTCAGAGGGGAAAAACTGCTGATGAGAAGCACAATTAATAAACCTAAATATAAATTTCTACGCCAATTTAATATCTGTCCGAACATATTTCATATCTCCCTTGTTCTGTTTTTTATGGGATTATATCCTATATGTTTCGGGTGAAAGTGTCAAGCTAGTATGTGAATTTTGGTTTAGAATATGTGGAAGTTATTTAATCACCGTTACTAAGGAAGAACCTGGTATTGAGTGGATCAAAGCCGGAGCTAAGGGCGATATCGCCTGGATTGCGGCTACCGTGAAATTCACATCTTCTATGAAAGACAAGAAAACCGAATTTATGCTTAATTCAACCTCGATTTTGGAAAAACGCAACGGAAAATGGGTTTTTATTGTCCGTCATTTTTCTAATTTGGTGTCTGATAAATAATGAAAGATTCCATAATCGGTTAGCTCGCAGGTTGGGTTGATGAATGTCGGATTAGCGAGAGCGTGGCCCGACAGAAACAATCTCTATCATCGGGTTACGCTCTCGCTAGCCCGACCTACAAAAGGAGAACATGTAATGAATGATAAAAATAATCAGGCGCCAGATGACAATAGTGCTGATGAAAATGAATTGATAAACCGAAGGGAATTTTTTGTCGGTTTAAAAAAATGGTCTAAAGTTGTTATCGGCGGCGCCATTGCAGGAAGTGCGATAGCAAATGCGAATCAGGAAGCTCTGGCAGCTTCGTGGGCTAACCGTCGCGGCGGTTATCGCGGAGGCGGTTGGGTTAACAGAGGAGGAGGCGGCGGCGCATGGGTCAACCGACGCGGCGGCGCTGGTTGGATTAATAGATAGGGTTCAGGGACGAAATAACTTCCCCATTTCATAATCTTAATCCGATCGATTAAGATTATGAATTCAAAATTAAATTATCATTGTGGAAGTTATTTCGTCCTTTGAAAAAAAGAATACACCCTGATGCTGGATGAAACGATTAAAAAATTCATCTTGCCAGATAAACACTTCCATTCCTCCTGAATAAACACTTCCATCCTTCCTGATTTAATGTTATGAGTTTACAGTTATCAATTCTACTATCCAGAAATGGAAGAAGTAGTATGAACAAACACAATATCAGCCTGATTTCCGCAAATTTGAAAGGATGCGTGAACGCTATGATGAGATTAAGAGATGAAATACGATTTCGGACATTGTCCGGCCGGCTGGCCGCCATTGTCCTTCTTATAGTCGTTGTCGGTTGTGCCGGTACTCCGGTAAGAAACCCGGTACCACCGGAACTTACCTCACAGGTAGGGATAAAAGGTATCCCAGGGGCCCGCTCCTGGGGAGACGAGTGGCCTAAGTTTGCCCTGGAGCGATTCCAGACCTATACCGATGCTTATTTCAGGAAGCACTTTTCCGGAATCTACGAGACACCTCACAACTACATAGCAATCTCAGGCGGCGGCGCCAACGGAGCCTTCGGCGCAGGACTTTTAACGGGATGGACGGAAAGTGGCAGACGACCGGAGTTTAGCATGGTGACTGGAATCAGCACCGGCGCCCTGACAGCGCCATTCGTTTTTCTCGGCCCGGCTTATGACGACAAGCTCAAGGAAGTCTACACCACCACTTCGACCAAGGATATCATGAAGAAGCGGAAAATTTTCAGCGCACTTTTTGGCGACTCAATGGCCGACACAACCCCCATGAAGGCACTGATCGCCAAGTATATTACCGCCGATATAATGAGCGTGATTGCCCGGGAACACCAGCGTGGCCGTCGTTTGTTCGTCGGTACGCTCAATCTTGACGCCGGCAGATCGGTGATCTGGAATATCGGGGCTATCGCCGTAAGCGATCATCCGCACAAGCTGGAGTTGATTCACGACATCCTGCGGGCTTCGGCTGCAATTCCGGTTGCCTTTCCACCGATTGCCATAAGTGTGGAGAGCGACGGCCGGAAATATGAAGAGTTGCATGTTGATGGTGGCACCGGGTCCCAGGTCTTTGTTTATCCGGCCGCCGTAGATTGGAAACAGATCACGAAAAAACTCAAGGTACAGGGTGATCCCAAAATTTACGTGATAAGAAACGCCTTCCTGGAACCGGACTACCAAGGCATTAATCGCAGTGTGCTGCCCATTGCGAGCCGCTCAATAGACTCGCTGATCAGGACACAAGGGATCGGTGACATCTATCAGATATTTGCCCTGTGTAAACGCGATGGCAACGACTTCAATCTGGCATATATCCCGGCGGAGTTTACTGAAAAGCCGAACGAAGGGTTCGACCCGGTGTACATGGGCAAGCTCTATGAACTCGGATACCAAATGGGCCGCAAAGGATATCCGTGGATCAAAGCCCCTCCGGGTTTCATCATCAGTGAACAAGGGGATTGATTTATTTCGACCTGTGCGGTTGCAATCAGCGATATAGAAAAGCCCTGAAAGGGCGGGC
>JAOZRC010000045.1:3897-15528 GCA_029940345.1 Desulfobacterales bacterium | reverse complement strand
CATACCCTTTTTTGCCAACTTCGGATTTCTTTATCTGCTTTGATAAAGAGAGCAGCACTTTGCGTCCTTTGTGATTCAATAGGATTATCCGACGATCAGAATTGTAGCCGTAATACCCGCCTGTGTCCAAATTAGGGGTGGTCACTTCATACTGAATGCCTGAAATAATTACCGGTTGTTTGAGATTGGCAAACGTTTTCCATAGATCAGGAAACGGCACGTTTTTTTGGCCTTCGACCTGCTTCCAGTAGTTAAGACGCACGGATGAAGGCATAACGATATAATTCGGGATATCGGGAGAAAATGAAAGTTTTAAAAATGATCTGAATTCTTTACGAAGATCAAATTCATTATATGAAGAGACGCCGGGGATATCAATGTCGGAATAGTAAAGGCAGTTTGTCTTTTTAGAAGTTGTCATAAAATCCAGAACAGGTGCAATGCGCGCGGGATCAAATGAGACAGTATTATCTGGTTCCACTAATTTTAACAAATGTTCTAAACCCGGATTCAATGTTTTCGGAACGGGAATCTCTTCTAAAGGGTCTTGGGCCCAGGATGAGACCGTATTGATTGAAAGAAAAAGAATCAACACAATAAAAAGATGTATTCTGTTTGCCATGTGCTTCGTCCTCTGACTTGAAACTTAATTTTTAAAGTTGTTTTATTATAATTATTTAGCCCGTATAATGGCGAATCAATTCGCCGCATTCATCCTGGCCGGCGACGCTCAATTGAATTTTTGTTCCGGTAGTCACACGGCTGACAACATCAAGCGCTTTCGCCGGCGTGTTATTGGTTGCGCTCAAGTGGGCCAGGATCACATGTTCAAGGCGGTCACTTTGAATTTCATTTAACAGATCACGGGACGCTTCATTGGAAAGATGGCCGATGCGACTGCTAACCCGCTGCTTTAATGGCCAGGGGTAAGGGCCTTGCATCAGCATCGTCGGATCATGATTGGCTTCCAATACTAACATGACGCACTCCTTGAGATGTTCTTTTACAAGCGCGGTGGCAATCCCCAGGTCCGTGGCAATCCCGATCTTAGAACCGTTGCTGCTGATTGTAAAACCGGCCGGGTCGCTGACATCATGGGACACCGAAAACGGGTGGATCAGGAGAGTGTTCAACTGAAAGGCAACACCGCATTCAAAATGGACAGATGATGGCATGGTTTTTAGTCGAGTGGAAGCGGCTTGCATTGTCGGACGGCTGATATAAACCGGAAGCTTATGACGACGCGCCAGAACACCGACCCCCTGGATATGGTCGGTATGTTCGTGGGATACCACAATACCATTTAAAGTCTGCGTTTTGATTCCGCGAAGCGCTAAACGCCGTTCAATTTCACGTCCGGACAGACCCGCGTCGATCAAAACAGATGTAACGCCGTCTGAAACATAAATGGCATTGCCGCTACTGCCACTGGCCAGCATACATAAGGAGATGCTTTTAGAATTTGGACTTACTGCTTCCGAATTCTGCATTCTGAATTCCAAAGTCAAACCCCCGTATGGCCAAAACCGCCATCATGGCGCTGAGAGTCATCTAATTGTTCAACAACTTGCAGGTTGGCACGGCAGACGCTTTGAAAAATCATCTGGGCAATGCGGTCGCCGCGCCGAATCGTGTAGGGTGCCGGGCCGAGGTTGATAAGCGCAATTTTCACTTCACCGCGGTAGTCCGCATCAATCGTGCCCGGAGAGTTAATGATACCGATGCCGTGTTTGACAGCCAGTCCGCTGCGCGGCCGAATCTGAGCTTCGAAACCGTTTGGAATCTCAATGGCAAAACCGGTGGGTATCAGCGCGATTTTACCGGCCGCTAAAGTCAGCGGCATTTCCAAAGCCGCGCAAATATCCATCCCGGATGCAGCGGATGTCATATACCGAGGCATCGCCAAATCAGCATCCGTATCCGGACGCAGACGCTTTAAGCGAACATTCAATTTCATGCTTGCGTCCCTGGTAAGATTAAGTCCCCCGGGGTGGAAGGGCCGGCAAGGTCCGGATCAAACTGAATTTGAGATTTGTCAACCGGTCCCAAAATAGTTAAACACGGCCGGCGGAGTTGAAACAGCGACCGGGCCAACTCAAGAATATCTTCCGTTGTAACGGCTTCAATCTTGGCAACAACCTCCTTAAGGGGTGTCTGTCGCCCTAAATTAAATTCATTTTGCGCCAAACGCACCATTTGATTTTCATTGCTTTCAGATGCTAATACCAGATTGCCTTTGGTGAACTCTTTGGCGCGTGAAAGTTCATCATTGCCGACCCGTTCATTTTTCAGAACCCGCATCTCTTTGATAATTAAGCGAATCGTTTCATTCACATTATCAGGCGCAACACCGGCATAGACACTAAACATTCCAGTGTCCACATAGGATGTGAAAAAGGAGTAAACCGAGTAAGCTAATCCACGGCGTTCACGAATCTCTTGAAAAAGCCTTGAACTCATATTGCCGCCTAAGAGGATATTCATCAGTGAAAAGGCATAACGCCGCGGATCCGTAATCGCGATTCCCGGCGTTCCGATGATGATATGCGCCTGTTCAAGTTGACGAAAATGCAGATTCACACTCTTTTGCTCCGGAATTGTACGCCGTTCCGGCCAAGTGGCGGGCGATTGCATCCCCAAATCAGAACGGGTAAACATCGGTTCGACAAGATCAACAAGATGGTTATGATCCAAATTGCCAGCGGCCGATACGATAATGCGCTCTGGTTGATACGCACGCTGAAAAAAATCCCTGATCGTGTGATCATCAAATGCGATAACGTTCTCACGATTTCCTAAAACAGAGCGTCCCAACGGCGTATCACCCCAAGAATTCCTGGCGTATAGATAATGAACATATTCGTCGGGACTGTCTTCCTGCATGCTGATTTCCTGCAATATCACCGGCCGTTCATTTTCGATTTCCCGGATTTCAAAACGCGAATTCAACAAAATATCGCCAAGGATATCAAACATGGTTGGCAGATGCTCATCCATCACGCGTGCATGGAAACAGGTTTTTTCCATGGAGGTAAAGGCGTTGGTCAGGCCGCCGATGGCATCGAACTCCCTGGCGATCTGAAGGGCGCTGCGTTTATGCGTGCCTTTGAAAAGCATGTGCTCGATGAAATGGCTTAACCCGCTTTCCACAGCGGATTCATCCCGGGCTCCGGCATCCACCCAAACGCCCATAGAGACAGAGCGCATATAGGGCATTGTTTTGGTCAAGATACGAATGCCGTTGGCCAGGACTGATTTATTTATTGTTACGGCCATGTTTTTCTTCCAGAACCGCTTTGTGGCTCAGGCGAATTTTACCATCCCGGCTGATTTCCAACACTTTGACTTTCAGGTTATCGCCTTCTTTGACCACATCCGTGACGCGCGTAATGCGTCGTTGGGCTAATTGGGAAATGTGGCATAGACCGTCGGTTCCCGGCATGATCTGTACAAAGGCGCCAAAATCCATGATTTTGACCACTTTACCATCATAAATTTTACCGATTTCCGGCTCTGCCGTGATTTCATTCACGCGCTTAACGGCGGCATCGCGATCTTCCGAGGACATGGCGGATATTTTGACCAAACCGGAATCATCCACTTCAATGTGGGTGTTGGTTTCACTTTGCAGTATGCGGATAATCTTACCACCCGGACCGATAATATCACGGATTTTATCAGGATTTATCCTGATCGCTTCCACTTTGGGTGCATAATCGGATATTGTTTCCCGGGATGTGGTGAGTGCCCCCTGCATTTTCTGCAAGATGTGCAAGCGGCCGACCCGGGCTTGTTCCAGCGCCTGTGCCAGGATATCTTTGGAAAGCTCATGAATTTTGATATCCATCTGAAGCGCTGTGATACCATCTTGGCTGCCGGCGACTTTAAAGTCCATATCACCGGTATGGTCTTCATCTCCAAGGATATCAGTCAAAATGACAACCTGATCGCCCTCTTTAACCATACCCATGGCAATTCCAGAAACAGGTGTCTTAATCGGGACGCCGCCATCCATTAACGCCATTATTCCGGAACACACCGTTCCCATGGAAGAAGAACCGTTCGATTCAAAAACCTCGGACACCAGGCGGATCGTATAATCGAATTCATCTTTTCCAGGTAGGACTTTTTCAATCGCACGTGTTGCCAGATTGCCATGACCGATGTCACGCCGTCCGGGTCCGCCCAATCGTCGGACTTCCCCCACACAATAAGGCGGGAAATTATAATGCAGCATAAATGATCTGTTTTCATCACCATTCAGGGTCTCAATACGCTGTTCATCACGGCCGGTTCCCAATGTCAGGACACCAAGCACTTGTGTTTCACCGCGTGTGAAAAGTGCACTTCCGTGCGGCCGGGGCAACAGTCCCACTTCACATGCGATTTTTCGGACTTCATCGAAACGGCGGCCGTCGATTCGCCGGCCTTCATTGAGTACCAAAGCACGGCTCGTTTGCTTGATCAACTCTTTCAATGCCGTGTCAATGTTTGAGGCGTAACATTCATCGTTGTCATCGCTAAAGCCGAAATTTTCCGATTCCAATTTTGACCGAACTTCGGTTTTAACCACTCGCAACGCATTCTGACGTTCCATTTTATCAGCAATCGTCATCGCATCATGAATCTGTTGGGCGGCTATCGACTCGACCTTAGCTTTGATCACATCATATTTCCGTATCTCTTCGTCAGTGGGAACCGTCATTGTGCGTTTGGGTTTGCCGACGCTCTTTTTCATCTGTTCCTGTAATTCAATCAATGGTTGAAGCGCGTTATGACCGAAAAATATAGCTTCCAGCATGTCCGTTTCACTGACAAACGAGCTGCCGCCCTCCACCATGACAACCCCCGTTTTAGTGCCGGCAACAACAATATTAATATCACATTGGTCATATTGACTGATAATCGGGTTAATGATCAATTGCCCATCAATGCGACCGATGCGCACGGCCGCGATAGGGCCTTCAAACGGAATATCCGAAATTTCAAGCGCGGCGGAAGCGCCCACCAGGGCCAGCATATCAGCGTCGTTCGCCCTGTCCATAGACAACACGGTGGCAATAATTTGGGTCTCGAAAGTATATCCCTTAGGGAAAAGCGGGCGCACTGGGCGATCAATCATGCGGCATGTTAAGGTTTCTTTTTCACTCGGTCGGCCGATTTCACGTCTGAAATAGTTGCCTGGAATTTTGCCGGCCGAATATATTTTTTCCTGGTATTCAACGGTCAAGGGTAAGAAATCAAGGCCTTCTTTGGCTTTATCAGCCGAAACGACCGCAACTAAAACAACGGTTTCGCCATATTTAACAACAACTGAACCGGATGCCTGTTTGGCAATTTTACCGGTTTGAATCTCCAGAGATCTCCCCCCGACATTCGCTTTCATCAAAATTTCCATATTTTTCTCCTCTTCCCGACAGCGTACATTTATCCCATAACTTACGGATAACTTAAACTGGCGAGTCCTTTTTTTAGAAGCGTGGGCAGACTTCTATACTTTTATCTTCCAAATTTCAAATATATCACTTTAATTTTTGATTTTCCGCTTTCAGCCCACTGCCATTCACTTTAACTGCCGTCTTCCGATTAGCGCCGCAATCCCACATTTTCGATAATTGTCCGGTAGCGTTGGATATTTTTGTTTTTCACATAGTCCAGTAAGCGACGCCGTTGCCCCACCAGCATCAGCAAGCCCCTGCGCGAGTGATGATCTTTTTTATGCACTTTTAAATGTTCGGTAAGATACTTAATGCGATGAGTTAAGAGGCCCACCTGAACCTCGGGTGACCCGGTGTCCGACTCATGCAATTTAAAACGGTCAATCAGCTTTTTCTTTTCTTCGGATGTAAAAACCACTTTGTTTATGCCTCCCTTTTGGAATTCGGAGTTCGGAATTCCTAATTAAAAACTGCCCAATAGCGATAGTGTCGTTTTTCTTTGACGTCCTCCACAATTGCGAGCAAGTTATTAGTTGCGTCTGTTATTTTAATAAAAGATCTCCATTGGGAATTCGGGTTGCGTGATTCAGAATTACAAATTTCAAATTCCGAGTTCCGAATTCGCTGCCCGTGCCTTATTTTTGCGGCCTGGTCTTCATTTGCAACCCAAACGGGCATTTCCGTCAATACGTCAGCGGCCGGTATGATTCGCGCACGCAACGCATCGCGGGATGTATCGGAAACGGCCATTTCTTCGAGTTCGTCAATCCGAATTGCCTGCCTGATAGTGAAACCGCCGCTTGACACACGCCTAAGTGCTTTCATATGGCCGCCGCATCCTAACGCAGTACCGATATCAGCACAAAGGGCGCGAATATAGGCACCCGCTGAACAGGAAACGGTAAAACGGATATAAGGCAAATCAATTGAGTCGATGCAAATCGCTTTAAAAAACACTTCCCGGGCCGGTTTTTGCACCGGTTTTCCCTGGCGAGCCAATTTATAAAGCGGAACGCCATCCTGTTTCAGGGCTGAATAAACCGGCGGCAACTGCTTTATTTTGCCTTCAAAGCGTTTAACAACAGCATGTATTTCAGCGTCATCTGCGATAACATTGCGGTGCTGGGCAATAATGTTACCCGTAGCATCCTGCGTATCGGTCACCACCCCTAAGTGCAATTCCGCCTCATACGTCTTCTCACTTTTTAGTAAAAAGTAGGCCAGCCGCGTGGCGCGATTAAGACAGCACACCAAAATACCGGTAGCCAAGGGGTCCAGGGCCCCGGCATGGCCAACTTTACGCGCTTTCAGCAAACGTTTCACAATGGCAACCACTTTGGCCGATGAAATGCCAGCCGGTTTGTCAACAACAAGAACACCGTCTAAAAGATGAACGTCGAACATCGAACTTTCAACATCGAACATCGAATGGAACTCAGAATTCGGAATCTTGCGGTTTTTTGTTTGCTGTGGCATACTATTTGTCCGAATTCCGCGTTCCGATTTCCAAACTGAACATCTTGTTTTTTATATCGGCAAGCGTTGTCACAATATTGAATCCGGCGGCGTCATGATGCCCGCCGCCTCCGAAAGCCGATGCAATTGCGGCGACATCAACGTTGCCATCCCCTCGTAAACTGACGTGGTACGGATGACGCGCATTGGCTCCAGGTTTAGCACCGTTTTTCTGCTCATGAATCAACACAGCCATCTTGACATCTTCTATACGCCGGGCATAATTAATAATTCCTTCGACATCTTCGGATTGCGTTCCCGTTTCAGTCAACATGGTTTGGGTCAAAACCATCAGGGATCGTTTTCCATCTTGAGAGATTTCAATGGAATCAAGCGCTCGGTTGAGCAACTTAATGCGGCTTAACGAATAGGCGCCATAAACATGTCGGGCCACACGATACGGATCCGCCCCATTTTCGACCATTTCATTGCAAATCGTAAAAGCGGCCAGATTGGTGTTGGCAAATCGAAAAGAACCGGTGTCCGTAAAAATACCCGTATAAAGCGAAGTCGCTATGGCGGCATCAATGGCAACCCCCAATTTTTTAATCAGTCTGTAAACAATTTCAGCACTGGAACAGGCTTTTGCATCAACAAGTTGAAATTCACCAAAACCGTTATTGGTGACATGATGATCAATGTTTATGATTACGGGCGTCTGCTTTACCGTTTCGGCAGCCGCACCGATGCGCTGTAAGTTGCTGCAATCTGATATAACGGCAACATCAAAGGATGCATCCGGTTCAAGCGTACACAACACCCGGTCAGTATGGGGCAAAAAACGGTAAACCGCCGGAATAGGTCCTTCGTTGTAAAGCACGACATTTTTCCCGAATGTTTCCAAGGCCAAACCTAACGCCGTCAAAGAGCCGATCGCATCGCCATCCGGGCTTGTATGCGAAGCGATGAGAATGTTTTTATTCTGTTTGAGCTGCTGTATTATTTGTTCTTCCATCATTTATACGTGTGTCTGCCAGTGTCAGAGACTCTGATTGAACAGATTTTAACAATTTTTCAATCTTAGCACCGTAATCAAAAGATTTATCGTAATAAAATTGCAGATCAGGCATATAGCGGAGTCCCAATTGGCTTGCCATTATCCGTTTGATATAGCCGCGACTGCTTTTGAAACCCTCTGAAACGCGTTTAACGTCGGATGCCCCGTTCGGCGTGGCAAAATATATTTTTGCTATTTTCAGGTCAGGGGTCATCCGGACGCCTGTTATGGTAACCATTTCCAAGCGTGGGTCATGGATACTTTTATGAAGCAGTTCGGACATCGCTTTTTGAATTTGTCCACTGACTCTTTCGGATCGTGCGAATGGTTTCATTATCTAAGTTTCCAATTCAGGTTTGGTCTCTTCAATATAATAGCACTCAATTTCATCACCGATTTTGATATCATTATATTTTTCAATACCGATACCGCATTCATAACCGTGCTGAACCTCTTTCGCGTCATCCTTGAATCTCTTGAGAGAGGAAATTTTACCTTCATAAATGACAACATCATCTCTTAAAAGACGCACCTGGGCCCCTCTTTGAATTTTACCGTCAGTAACGATACAACCTGCAATAGCACCCACTTTGGGTATGTGAAAAGTATCCCGAATTTCAGCTCGGCCCAGGGTATGCTCATTAAAGACAGAAGCCATCATGCCGACAATGGCATTTTGCACTTCCTGAATCACATTATAAATCACATTGTAAGAACGAATTTCGACATTTTCTTCAGCCGCCATTGCTTGAACTTTGGGATTCGGACGCACATTAAATCCAATTATAATGGCATCCGAGACAGCGCCAAGGGAGATATCGGATTCAGTGATAGCACCGGTGGCGGAATGGATAATACTGATTTTGACCTCTTCGTTAGAAAGTTTTACCAATGCATCCCTCAACGCTTCGATAGATCCTTGCACATCGGCTTTTAAGATAATGTTGAGGTCTTTGGCTTCATTATCCTTAATCCGATCAAACAGATTGTCAAGGCTCACCAAACTGGATGATGCCAGTTCCTTGGCGCGCTGCTTCTGGATGCGATGAGCGCTCACCTGGCGGGCATTTTTTTCATCATCAAGCACGATCAGTTCGTCACCCGCATTGGGCACGCCGGCCAAACCGATAATTTCCACGGGTGTGGACGGACCGGCCGATTGAATCGTTTCACCGGCATCATCTAACAACGCACGAATTTTACCGTAATGCATACCGCAAACAACCGGTTGGCCGGTGCGAAGCGTTCCGTTTTGCACCAATACGGTTGCCAAAGGCCCTCTTCCGGAGTCCAGCTTTGCCTCAATAACATGCCCATAAGCGAGTTTGTCGGGATTGGCTTTAAGTTCGGCCAGTTCAGCCTGCAGCAGGATCATTTCCAGCAGCGTATCAATGCCTTCACCCTGCTTCGCTGAGACCTGAACATAAATCGTGTCGCCGCCCCAATCTTCGGGCGTTAATCCCGCTTCAGCCAATTCACGTTGGACACGTTCCGGTTCGGCGTCAGGTTTGTCAATTTTATTCACCGCCACAATAATAGGAACATTCGCCGCTTTGGCATGATTGATCGCTTCCACAGTCTGGGGCATCACGCCATCATCCGCCGCCACAACCAAAACGACGATATCAGTGACGCTGGCTCCGCGATAACGCATTTCGGTGAATGCTTCGTGACCCGGTGTATCTAAAAAAACAATTTGGCCTTCATGGGATTCAGATACGGAATCTACAAGGTAAGCGCCGATATGCTGGGTTATCCCTCCCGCTTCACTGGCGGTTATTTTTGATTTACGAATGGTGTCCAGCAGTGTTGTTTTGCCATGGTCCACATGCCCCATGATTGTCACCACCGGTGACCGCTGAACCAGTTTGTCCGGGTCGTCTTCTTCCACTTTCAAGATGTTATCTTCTTCAAAAGATGCTTTTTCAACTTCATACTCAAATTCGGCGGCAACTAAAACAGCGGTGTCAAAATCGATGCTCTGGTTAACGGTGGCCATTACGCCCAAGCCCATCAGGGTTTTGATGATTTCATTGGCTTTAATTCCCATGCGTTTGGCCAATTCCGAGAGAACAATCGCATCATCAATTTTAATACGGCGCTTGATCGCTTTGGCAACCGTGATCTGAGTTTTTAAACCCTTGGTGGCGACCCTGCCTTTCATTCCCTTACGAGCCTTGCGGCCTTTTTTACGGCCGCCATACAGCGCTGAACCTTCAACCACCGCTTTTTTACGAAAAGATATTTTCTTTTTGAAGAATTTTTTATCTCTGGACACTTGGTCCGGTTTGCCTTTAGCACCTTTTTTCTTCATGTCTCTTACAGGCGCTTGCGAAGCGGTTTTGTTTGCGGACGGGGATGCGCCGCGGCCCCTGTTCTTACGATTCGTACCTGAACTTCTTGTGGCTTTTGTCGGGCGGGACGGCTTTTTCTCCTTTTTCTCAAGAACTGGTGATGTTCCTTCACCCAGCTTGATAATTTTAGCTGGCGTCTCTTTTTTTATTTTTTTATTCTTTTTCCTTCTTCGTTTGGAAACTTTGGCCTTTTCGGGTTTCGGGGCTTTAGCCACACGCTTGGTCAATTCGGGCGCTTTAATTTTATCTGAATCCGGGACTGGCGGCACCTGCTTTAGCGTAACGGGTTCTTCTTTCTCTTCCAAAGGCGTCGAATCCGGTTCAGCTTCTGTCGCAGATACCGAATCCGGTTCAACTTCTGTCGCAGGAACAGGCTGCGATCGATCATCGCTTATTTCTTCCAGGGCAGGTTCCGGTTGCTCAGGCTGTTCCGGTATCGGTTTCCTGATAATTTTAGCGGATGCCTCCGCTTTGGTTTTTTTCCGCTTGGAAGGCCGTTTCTTTACCAAAGTTTCAGGGGGAGTTTCCGGTTCCGGGGCTTCCTCTTGTGGTTCTGCTTCTACAGGCTGTTCGGCTTCTATGTCCGCGGTTGCAGGTTCGGCTGATTCGTCTTCCGGTTCAGGCTTTTCATCAGGGCTTATGTCTTCCAACACCGGTTTCGTACGTCGCCGAATAATGGTCGACCGAACGCGCGTTTCTACGATTTGTTCAGTTGCTTTGCCCAACAGAGCCGCCTTAACTCTGGTCGCGGTCTCATCATCCAGAGAACTCATGTGGCTTTTTACAGGAATATCCAACGCACGCAATTTTTGTAAAAGCGCCTTGTTTTGTAAGTTAAGTTCCCTGGCAAGTTCATATATCCTGATCTTTGCCATTCATCCCCCTTCGATTTTACTGTTTAAATAGACCGCTGAGAACGTCGAACATCGAATTAAGAAGCAATTTTACGTGAAACGTAACACCTGAACATTGAAACCCGACCTTTCCACTCGTTACGAGGCATATCCTCGTAACGCCTAAATACGTTCAATGTCTCTCGCTTTATTCCTAGCTCGATACAATATGAATGGGATACAATTCAGGGTAACCAGCTCCCATACCCCGATCATAGACCCTAATCATAAACCCTAATCATAGTCTAGGGTTTCCCACCATCATCATCTTTAGCCACCAAACCATCTGCTTTCTCATCCCCATCGCTATCATTGAGGTCTGGCATCTCCCCAGTTTCATCCGGAAACGGTTGCTCACTATCGGAACTGATTTCCTCTTTAGCGCCTGAAACCTTTGTATCCGTGGGTTCGATGCGAATCTCATCATCATCTTT
>JAOZRC010000045.1:0-3797 GCA_029940345.1 Desulfobacterales bacterium | reverse complement strand
TTTTTCATCCCCATCGCTATCATTAAGGTCTGACATCTCTTCGGTTTCATCCGGCAACGGTTGTTCACTCTCGGAACTGGTTTCTTCTTTAGCACCTGCAACCTCTGTATCCGGATGTTCGACGCGAATTCTATTATCATCTTCAGCCCCTAAATCATCTGCTTTTTCATCTCCATCGCTATCATTGAGGTCTGACATCTCTTCGGTTTCATCTGGCAACGGTTGTTCATTCTCGAAACCGACTTCCTCTTCCTCAGCGCCTGACACCTTATCCGACCCCTGTTCATGGGAAATTATTTCACTATCTTCTTCAGATATTACAGGGTCTGCCGGTTTTTGCTCATCCAGATCATCAGATGTCGCGCTCTCTTGTGATTCATCCGGCGTTGAGCCATCTGACTCCATACCGTCGTCACTTTCTTGAACAAGCGCTTCTTCAACATCTTGAATATCAGCATCTGTTTCATCCGCCGAAGCGACAAAGCTCTCCCAATTATTAGCATTTTCGATCAATTGGCAAGCATCTTCTTCCGAAAGCCCCCTGATATCTGTTAAATCCTCAAGACTCGCCTGACTCAGTTCTTGAGCTGAAAAGAAACCTTTTTCATATAGTGCATCGGCTAAACTGACGCTCACATCCGGAAGAGCGACAAGTGTTTCATATCCGTGCCGCATGGTTTCGTTATAACGCGCTTCGCTTTTTACATCCAATCGCCACCCGGTAAGTTTGGAAGCCAGGCGTACATTTTGACCTCGTTTGCCAATGGCAATCGAAAGATATTCATCAGGCACGATGACTTCCATCATTTTATTTTCCTCATCAATAATAACACGTGATATTTCAGCGGGAGACAAGGCATTGCAGACATACTTGGCTGCGTCCACATGCCAGGCAATGATATCGATTTTTTCCCCTTTAAGCTCCTGAACAACGTTTTGCACGCGACTCCCTTTCATGCCGACACAGGCCCCGACCGGGTCGACATCAGAGTCATTTGATGAAACGGAAAATTTAGCTCGTACACCCGGTTCACGGGCAGCACCGACGATATTCACGATCCCTTCAATGATTTCGGGAACTTCCATCCGGAAAAGATGAATTAAAAAATTCGGGTGAGTGCGTGAAAGAATAATTTGAGGTCCGCGTGATTCATAAAGAATATCAAGAATATACGCCCTGATGCGGTCACCGCGCCGATATAATTCCTTGGGCACTTGTTCCCTGCGAGGCAGCACCGCTTCTGTATGGCCCAGGTTGACAATAATGTCACCCCGATCGATGCGTTGCACAATACCGTTAATCACCTCACCTTTACGGTCTATATAACTAGAATACACCGCATCTCTTTCGGCGTCTTTCATTTTCTGAATAATGACCTGTTTGGCAGACTGAGCGGCAATCCGACCGAAAGCCATCGTATCCATTTTTTTCCCAAGGCTGTCGCCGATTTCGCAGTCCGGGTCTAAAAGCCGGGCATCTTCAAATGAAATCTGAACCTCCGGTTCAACGACTTCATCGGCAACTTCTCTGAATCGAAACACTTCGATTTCACCCAATTCGGTATTATATTGAGATTCGATATCGATGTTGCTTCCATATTTTTTCCTTGCCGCCGACTTCAGCGCCTCTTCAAGCGCCTGAATCAAAACGTCACGGTTAATACCTTTATCTCGGCTAACTTGTTCAATGACACGTTTAAAATCGGTTCCAAGCATCAGAATTCTCCATTCATTTTGATTAGCCGCGCTTTCATAATTTCGTTAAAAGGAATCCGGATGGTTTTATCATGCTTCTCAGATGTTTTACAATTCAGCTTGATCATTTCCTTTGAAACGCCTGACAGAACACCTTTAAATCGTTTTTGTCCCCTGATTGGTGCAACCGTTTTAATCATAACGCGTTCACCGGCGAATTTTTGAAAATCAGTGAATTTCCCCAAAGGACGCTCTATCCCGGGAGAAGATACTTCCAGATTGTAGGCCAATTTTTTTTCAACCTTTGATTCGATAAGATAAATATCCAACAAATCACTGAGTTGGCGACTGATATTGACACAGTCAGCCAACGCAACACCTTCCGGCTTGTCTAAAAAAAGGCGCAACACACGGCCGGCGGATTCCCTTTGATATTCAACATGTACAAGCTCCATGCCTTCCGCGTCACACAACGGTTCAGCCAAATCAATCACTTGGGTTACAAGATTCGATTCGGTTTTTAACATTTGTTTGTTTTCCCCGACATACCGGGGGCGGCTTTCTTTATAGTCTGTTTCGTTTTCTATCGTCATGTTTCATTCAAAAAAAAAACGAGCTTAATAAGCCCGTTTTCTCTTAGCCAAATTGATTTTTAGTAGTAGATTAAAAAAACATTATCTGTTCATGTAAATATCACATCCACAAAAAGTTAACTTGCTGCGCTAAAGACAAGATAATAATTCTTCCACCAACCAATTTACCATTGAGAAGGGCAAAATCATCTGGAGCGGGCAACGAGATTTGAACTCGCGACACCAAGCTTGGGAAGCTTGTACTCTACCACTGAGCTATGCCCGCTCAACAAACGTCAACTAAATAGGCCAAAAAAATATCTTTGTCAATATGTTTCAACAATAAATTCTGAAGTAAGCTGATTTTTTTAAGATACCCTAAAATCGTTTTCCATTTATGGATTCGTTTGACATATAGACTTTCAAATAATTAATGTCACAAGGCTAGAGGGAGGACGATAATACACCTTATTATATGTCCGACCGATAACGCTGTGACTTTGATTATCTGTGATTCTGGATTCTTCACTTTAAAAACCTTTTCAGAGCCATTGATCAGGGAAGTCCCTCGCATAATATAAATAAGTTTGACGGCGGGCTTTTCAAATTTGATGAAATTCTTGATGGCCAGTTGATTATCGGTGATATGATATTTGATGAGCTTGCGGAGATAACCGATTACGACTTCGATTCGGAGCTGAATGTAAATATACTCGGTCATATTTTTGAGCAGAGCATCACCGATATCGAAGAGATAAAATCGGTAATTGCCGACGAATCCTTTGATAAGAAAAAAGGCAGAAGGAAAAAAGACGGCATTTACTATACGCCCGAATACATTACCCGTTATATTGTCGAACAGGCTGTGGGAGGGTGGCTGGAAGAGCGCAAAACAGAACTCGGTTTTGAAATGCTCGATGAACTTACCGCAAAAGATTTCGATTCGATTAAATATTTTAAAAAAACAGGGGCTGTTAAGTCGTCAAACCAAAACATAAAAGCGCATCTCGGATTTTGGCAGGCCTACAAGAAAAAATTGTCCGGTATCAAAGTTCTTGATCCGGCCTGCGGCAGTGGGGCCTTTTGGAATCAGGCGTTTGATTACCTTTACAAAGAGGGGCAGCATGTCAACGAGGAGATAGCAAATCTGCAAAAAGGGCAGATTGAGGTTTTCAGGCTTGATGAACAGATTTTGAAAAGCAATCTTTACGGCGTAGACCTGAATCCCGAATCGGTTGAAATCACAAAACTGAGTCTGTGGCTGAAAACGGCAGACCGAAATTCGGAACTTACGGCGCTCGATGACAATATCAAATGCGGCAATTCGCTGATTGAAGATCTCGAAGTAGCCGGAGAGCGGGCTTTAAAGTGGGAAGATGAGTTTTCTGAGATTATGGAGGATGGCGGGTTTGATGTGGTTATTGGGAATCCGCCGTATGGAGCTAAATTTCTAAATAAAGAAAAGGAATATTTTAGATCTATATATTCTAAAATTCATATGAGAACCCCTGAGTCCTTTAATTATTTTAT
>JAOZRC010000044.1 GCA_029940345.1 Desulfobacterales bacterium | reverse complement strand
ATCAGAACCGCTCTCACGCTTTTTCAGCCGATTTAAGACTTTTCAAACAGGCTCTAAGAGCGGTTGATCCAATTAAAAGCAATAGATACGTGCCTATTTTTCTTGATACTCCCATTTCTGGTTCCCAATAAAAACATTAGTAGCAATGGAATCGCAACAACTGCGCATAGATAGAAAATAGGCAAAAATGGCCGCATAAATCGTCTTAAACCAAAAGTCATCAAAGTCATCAAAATATATCCCCAATACCAACTACTTAACCATAATGGATAGAACATCTTACCGGATTTTTCCCTAATATCTTTGGGAATAATTTTGATTCTGAAAAGTAGCCCTATTACAGGTAATACCAAAAAAAATAATTGGATTATCGTTGCGCTTAATCCCAAAACAACTAATAAAATAAATATGGCAACAACCAGATAAAAAATCTCAATACATTTTTGAGATCGGATTAAACCGCTTGGTATTACTAAAAATTGTATATTTTTTTTACTTTTATTATTTCTCTTTACATCGTAAATAATAACACTGCTAATTAAAGTGAAACCTATAAGAATACAATCCCAAAGGGAACGTGATAGTCCTAACGTTCCCACTCTGAATTTTAAAATTGACAGCATAAAGACTTCTTCCCAACGTTTTGGAATATCAGTTAATACCTGCCACAATGAACATTTTTTTGAATGAGGAGGACCCATCCAGAATTGTTCAAGCGAAACAGCATCCAGTTTTGGTGGTGGAATACCATCATTTTTTGCAGCCCCAATAGGGTCAAGCCCTGAAATTAAGTTATATATTCCAATATCCGATAATGGAACAAATTTGCCTGCATATATTGAAGCAAACATACTCCATGATGATAATAATACAATGCAAGGACACGCAAAGATAATGACTCTCCTTATTGACGAATATGATCTTATTGATTGTATAATAAGGATAACACCATAAGCTAAACCCACAAAAACCAAAGCAGGTCTTGTCAGAATAGCTAAAGCAAAGAAAACACCAGTTAACAATTCTCTATTGCTCGAACCTCTTTTAGCCCATGTTGCAACAGCGGCAGAGGCTGTCAAAAGGAATGTAGCGAGGCATTCGCTTAATAATTGAGCTGCAGGATAAGCTGCCTCCCGATTCATACCTAAAAGAAAAACAGCAACAATACCAGCTATAATTCCGGGTTTTCTCCATAGTTTTGTTCCTGTATAAACAATCAATGCACCAATACAAAATGTTAACGCTATTTGATATGGTAAAACAGCATCTGGATTTATCCCATGTAGAGAATAAATGAATATGAGAAATAAAGGGTAACCCGGGGTTCTATTTACACCAGGAATACAATCCTTATTTATTGTATTTAAAGAAAAATTTTGGATTGTAAGATTATCATAATCATTTATTGAATTAACAGGTTCCGTATAGTACCCTTTACCAAGCATTATATTGACAGCTAATATATGATATTCCTTGCTGTCTGGTGTTAATTCAATATTGTGCAAATATCGGCCATGCAAAATGGTAAGAATAAGACCGCCAAGAACCCAATAAAAAATTGCCTTATCGAATTTTCTTTTCAATTATCATAGCCTTTTGCAAAAGTATTAAGAATTTATCTTTCAGCGTCTCAAGATAACCAATTGGGTTGGATGCTGGACAAACCATTAAACAGCAGTAGTCTTACCGGAAGATTCATTCAAAAGACGTTTAATACGAATTTCAGGTGAAATTTTGGATAGTTTGCGATAACGCTTCATAGCCATGGTATCTTTAGCATCTGATTTTCCAGGCTGGTTTTGATGCCAAAGATGAATAACAGGCAGATAGGCATAAGGCCATACGGAGAGGGTTTGAGCTCTTTCCCAAAATTCGTTATCTTCTCCGCCCCAACCGATAAATTTTTCATCAAATCGTCCAATACTAAGATATGCATCTTTACTGACAGCAACACTGCAACCCGCTTCAACATTTTGAAGAATTGTTTCGGGAACGATTTTCTGATTTAAATTTTCAGTTGAGACTATTCGTTTTGTGTTTGTCTCATTTAGGTAAAAGACATATCTTTTTAGATTAATAACCTCATATCCTTCATGATATTTTTTAATTAGTTGAATACTATAATCTTCAGGGATTAAAATATCATTATCAAGGAGGATTAATAATTTTCCTTTGGCCAAACGGGCACCTGCATTAAAAGCCCATGAACGATTATAAGGCATTTCAGGATATGGCAACTGCGTATGGATATACCTTACCCAACAAGGCAATACGTTTTTAATCTTTGGTCTTACAGATTGTTCAACAACGATACATTCCCAAGCCACTCCACGTTGGGCCGCAATCGTCTTTAAAACAACACACAAAAGGGGTTGCCGTTCAAGACCCCGGTGACCGATAATGAATGATATATCCGGATAGTCAGACGATAGGGACGGCATTGCATTAAACCTGATAGGCCAATCGGCCAACGCTTTTTTCATTAAACGCGCCCCCAAAGAAGGGAAAATTTTAGCTGCATAAAGTGTGGAAGACCACTTCCATGAGCATGAGACCCCCCATCCGTTCGGTGCTTTAGCCAGAGATTCATTCCGGTTGCATATATCCACCCAAGCGGGATGGCGATAAGCATTTTTGGATAAAGAGCGTAATTTATACTCAAAGGCGGGCCAATCAAAAAGAACGACACCGAGTTTTTGCTTGAGAGAGTGGCGCTTCATTTTATTCCGTACGAGGTTTAAATCCGAGTCTTTGCTTTATTTTTGATAAAACCTGCCATAATGGATAACGTCCTATAATTAATTCCCGTTTGGGAAACCTGGGATTTAAAATTGCCATAGGATTTGCGGCTGCGGCTCGATATAAATGCCAACTGCGATTTATCCAATCAGATTCAGGAGTATAATGATAATGGGCCAGATGTATGCCCATTCGCGCATAGCGTTTTGTTTTTATGCTCAGATGTCCGTCAATTATCAGGTGATTTATCATTTTTTCCCATGCGTATGCAATTTTAGAAGACTGGATATTGCGCTGTTCCGGGTGATAACGATAACGAGCCAGTTTACGATTCAGTTTCACCGCTTTATAACGAGTTACAATCCTTAACCAGTAATCGGCATCAGCGGCGAAGCTGACTTCCTGTCGCCATCCGCCTATGCGTTTTGCAACGCATGCTCTGAAAAAAGCAGTTGGCTGG
Organism: Desulfobacterales bacterium; assembly: GCA_029940345.1. Lineage (GTDB taxonomy): Bacteria > Desulfobacterota > Desulfobacteria > Desulfobacterales > JAUCGF01 > JAUCGF01. The sequence goes on along the minus strand of JAOZRC010000044.1, from coordinate 12,362 downwards.
GGAATATAAGTGAACCGTCCTAAGTAGTGTTGTAAATTGAAAGAATCTAACACTTCCTCGCCAATCACCTCAGAATTTGAATCAATATATTCAATATTGCCATAAACCAGGGCGATATTCTCATGCCGCACCATAAAGGCGGCTACAGCCGAGAATGCACCGGGAAGATAAACATCATCCGAGCTTTGAATAGCCCATATTTCTCCACGCGCACGCTGCAAGCCTTTATTTACCGCTTCCGTTACCCCCCGATCCGTTGCCGACCACCACCTAACTTCCGGCGCATGGCTGTATGATTTTAGGATGTTAAGAGTTTGATCCGTTGATGCTCCGTCAATAATCAGCACTTCAAAGGGACTATAGTCCTGTGCAAGAATGGAGTTTATGGTTTCGCGGATATATAGTCCCTGATTATAACTTGGGATAATGATTGAAATCAAAGGATTGGTTTGCAAAGCGACCTTCATAACGATTATTTATCCGATCAGATCACCTTCCCATTTGACGTTTAACTTCACCAATCCCTTTTCCTTGGCATCGTAACTATAGATGTCATTTTTAGTAAAATATGCAATTCTGAAATTAACTGGCTCCGAAACCCAGTCCAGTTCTTTTCCCGTTTCAATAGAATGGGCACCCAATTGAAGTTCATAAAATCCCGGTAGCAATATGGCGCCTTTTATTCTGCAAGTTAATCGCCAAAGAGATGAATCCACGGGAAAATCAAGCGGATCTGTATGAATAGTGGCTAAACGCACACCGTTTGTGCAAAGGCCGAATCCTACACGCGCTCCTTTGACCTGCTCAATCGTTTGTATGCTTAATCTAATATGGAAATCTTCCCCATAACGTATTATGCTGGTATGTTGATACGCTTGATTCAACACTTCAGCCTTTCTGATCTGCAAACCGGATTGGCGATAGTGGTACTGGTCGGGGAATTCCAGGATTGCTTCGACAGGAACCGTTTCTCCTAAATATCGTTCGATAATGGCATCGACATGGCCAAGTGAATCTACTTGACCGTTTTTTAAGTAAAGCACGGATTTGCAAATATTTTTTATACTGGCCATATTATGACTTACAAACAGTACCGTACGCCCCTGATGAGCCGCTTTATCAATTGTGTTAAGACATTTCCTCTGAAACGCCAGGTCACCTACAGCCAACACTTCATCTATTAACAGAATATCAGGATTGAGATGCGCGGCTACTGAAAAGGCCAAGCGTACATACATCCCGCTGGAATATCTTTTAACAGGTGTATTGATAAATTTTTCGATTTCGGCGAAGGAAATGATTTCATCAAATTTCTTTTTGGTTTCCCTACGGTTCATTCCCAAAATAGCTCCATAAGATAGATATTCTCCTTTCCGGTCAATTCCGGATGAAAACCTGTTCCCACCTCAAGAAGACTGGCAATCCGTCCATGAATTTCCACTTCTCCGGAAGTAGGTGATGTGATTCGAGATAAAACTTTAAGAAGTGTTGATTTACCTGCGCCGTTGCATCCAATGACACCAATCACATCTCCCTGTTGAACTTCAAAATTGACATCCTTAAGTGCGGATATTTCCCGTTTTACCTGACAATTCGTGGTGTTTTCTGATTTTCCAATTTTTTTAGAGGTTAAACGACGATATATCCCGCGCAATCCATTTGAAATTTTTTCGCTCAATAAGTCGGTGTGAGTTTGTCCGAGTAAATATTTCTTGGTTAGATGATGTACTTTTATAACTTCGTTCATAGATAGTAAACTTAATTCGATCAAGAAAATTATTTAATATTAATCGCTGATTTCTATTGTTAATTAAATCAGATCTGCAAAGGTTTGTTCTACTGAAGAGAAGTAATAAAGCCCGAGGAGGAATATTATTCCAATCACGGCGCAGGAAACTGTCATCATAGCTGCATTGGGGGCGGCTTTTCCCAAAAGAGCCCACCGGAAGCCCTCAATTACACCCACCATTGGGTTAAGACCGTAAAGCCACTGCCACTTCTCAGGAATCAAGCTTGTGGAATAGGCCACGGGAGAAGCGTACATCCAAAATTGTGTAATAAAAGGCACTACAAACTTAACGTCTCTATACCTTACATTAAGCGCCGTTAGCCATAGCCCCATGCCTAGGGCGCTCAACATTGCAATCAATAAAAAGAAAGGCAATAGCAGGAGACCGTAAGAAGGTGTAATCTGATACCATACCATCATTCCCAGCAGGATTACAAAGGCAACGCCAAAGTCGATCAAGGCGGCCAGCACCTTACTTAATGGCAAAATCAATCGTGGAAAGTACACCTTGGTGATCAGATTGGCGGAAGCCACAAGGCTATCACTCGAATCGCTTAACGATCGTGAGAAATAGTTCCAGGGCAACAGGGCGCAATAGGTAAAAATAGGATAAGGAATTCCGTCCGACGGTAGTTTTGCCAATTTCCCAAAAATAACACTGAAAATAATCATCGTCATCACAGGTTGAATCACCGCCCATCCGATACCAACGATACTTTGTTTATAGCGCACTGACACGTCTCGCCATATTAGCATGAATAACAGATCACGATATTTCCAAACTTCGGTGAGGTTCGGTCTGCCTTTGTTGTAGGGTCCTTTAATAATTATTCTGTCTTGCATATTTAGGTTATTTTGATTCATTTAATAACAATTGGAATTTGATCAATAATCGTACGCAGCCTTTTTTCAAATTGGCTGAATGAAAAATATTCTAAGCCCTCTGGCACCACACCCCGCGGCAGTTTCAATGCGTCAAGGATACCTTGTCGGATTTCTTGGGGAACACAAGGGTTTACTAAAATACCAAATTTGCCATCACGCAGCGCTTCCTTGCCACCGTCTGCCTTACTGGCAACAACCGGTGCGCCACATGCCATAGCTTCTAAAAATACAAAACCGAATCCTTCTCCGCGACTGGGCATCACATAGACATCGGCCAAACGGTAATAATCCGCTTTTTCGGTTTCCGGAACAAATCCTGTAAAGATCACTCGATCCATCATGCCCAGACGTTTCACTTTCTCCATCAGTCTGGGTTTATCGTCGCCCTCACCTACAATCATATATGCTAAATTGTCTATTTTACGACTCAATTGAGGAAGCAGATCAATCACTTCATCAAAGCCTTTATCCTCCCCAGACCTGATCCAACCAAGCGTCATAAGCACCAGTTTGCCTTGCAGATTATAGTGATCTAATAATGATCTCTTTTTGGGGCCTGGGGTGAACTTTTCAAGAGCTATGGCATTTGGTAAAATAAACCCTTTTTTATCTCCCATGTGCGTCCAGTTAAGATAGCGTTTCTTGGTTACCTCACTGATCGAGATAAAAGCATCAATTTTTTTTGCGCAAAAATTGATTATCCGATTTCTTGAGGGTCGCCATGCTTCAATTCCATGGGTAATCAATAGGACCGGCGTTCTTAGCCATAGACGAAGACAATACGCAATGGGGGTGAGGTGGATATGACCACATATAATTAAATCAAAATTCCTACATTTCATTGCAGTTTGTAGAACCGTGATAAGAAACCTTATTTTTCCGTCGATGCCCTCAGTATTATATATCAGTTTATCAGGCAGCGTGTTACATGGTTGGGGTGCCAAACGAGGAATGGCCACAACTTGGGTGCAATAAGGATGTTGACATAAAACCGTTAATAGATTCCGATTGAAAAGAGCAATGCCGCCGTGCCCTCCGAACGCGTCCGTGAGTAAAACAATAATCTTCATTTTTTCAGATCGGTGAATGTTGTGTACGTTTTCAATTTTGTCCCCCATTCCTTGTTAACAATTACATATCCTGGCAACGCAAATTGACAGCCTGCTTTTTTCCCTCTAAATAATTATGCGGGGTAAAGATTTCAATCCGCAACAGTCGAACTTTTAGAGTCGCTCGGGCATATCCCGAGGTTGAATTAACTGCAATTATCAATAAAGGCTAATTAACCTCTTAACACCGTAAAAAATCATAATAATTTTATTTCTACTAGAAATATCAGATTCTTTCAGCAGGGCCAATTCAATGTAACGGCCAACCAATAATCGCGCTACTCCTCGCATTTTCGCTACAATTCTACTAAAAATAAACTGAATTACACTTCCTTTTGCATATAATGGCAGGAAATGAAGCGGTCCCCATAGCACATCCGCCCTGTGTGTAGGCTTAATACCTGCAGCAGAATGCTCCATATTGGGTATTCCTCCGTGTTCCCCGTAATTCCTATAAGAAAGATAAGACATAATTCCGTATTTTTGTGCATACATTCTAATATAGGTATCCCATATTGTGTATTCCCTGGGATCATGTTTTACAAATTCATTATCTACAAAATCTATGAGAACACGAGCCGCCTTTGACCCCATTATTGTTGCAACCGGGCATGCAGAATGACCACGTCCATAATTGTTTTTGTCCAACTCATATAGCCTTGCCCCACCGGTGTATAACCATCCCCAAGCACTTTCTCTTTTATTGAAATCAAACATCAATGGCAACTGTCCCATTCCAATAACAGGGACAAAATCGGCTTCCAGTACCATAGACAATCCATCATTTTCACAGCATTTCGTCCATGCATTTTTATGGTTTAGTAAACATCTTGACATTCGGGAGTATTCAAGTTCAGTCTGTGTATACAAAGGACGTATTACCGAAATAGATAGAAATCTCTCTTTCTTTAATGCAACCTCTAATAATGATGTGTCTTCCTTGTATGCAATGATAAATACTTTTGTAATACAATCAATAATTCTCATTAGCTCATTTCTTTTATAATTCTAAATTTTTCAACCTGTGCAATTGAGTCCCATCAGGACGGTATTTTTGTAATGTAATAGCGCATATTTCGTTATGTTGTTACAAACATGCCGTCCCGATGGGACTCGGATGGAATCAGAGCCAATTGTACTACAAATATACCACTCCCTCGGAGCTTATTAGAAATATCCTATTTTAATTGCGCAGGTCGTATTTTTTTAAGTCTATCGTGTTTTAGAAAAAATTTCATACACCTTTTTTGCCCAACCGCGTAGTCCCCTTTCATTACATGAAACGCCAGACATTTCCAGAAGCCATTTTCTTATTGGTACCGTGAATCCGGTTTTGGCACGCTGAAACATTTCAGCCGGAAGCGGTTTGGAGGGGGTTTGCGCCATATTGTGTTTCGTGGGTGCATGATGGTCGTGCGCCATTCCGGCAATAGTTTGGAATAAAGTCAAATCAACGAACGGCACTCGAATTTCCAATGAATGCGCCATACCGCCCCAATCAGCATCACGCAACAGTTGGTTGCGTAAATACCAGTTTAATTCCAATGCTGCAACCTTTAGATGTTCGTTTTTAATTCTTTTTACAGTTCGTTCAAGCATACACATCGTCTTTAGCGTATCCAACCCTTCTCTGACCATGTCAGCATCCAGAACATCAGTCAATTCCCAAGGCATGTACAATCCTCGGCGCAATAAATATGCGCCGCTCCAAGTAGCTCCGTAGTTAAAAAGCCCGGCATATTTGGGAGAAGTAAAACGATTAAGCACAGATGAACTGATGGTGTGCAAGGCTTTTTCCGGAATTGAAAACTGAGGTAAATGTCTAAATAGCTTGACCGTCCGAGGTATTTGACAAAAACTCGGATAGCCGCCAAAAAGTTCATCTCCGCCTAAGCCGGATAATGCCACCTTCAGTCCGCATTGGGATGCGGCTTGACTGACCAGGAAAGTGTTAACACCATCAATGGTCGGCTGATCCATGGCATCAAAAAAATGTTCAAATGATTTTTCAAAATCTTGCTTACGAATACGGACTGAATGATGTTGGGTGCCATAACGGGAGGCTATTTTTTTGGCTAAAACTGTTTCATCATTATGTGTCCCCAGATATTCATCAAATCCGAGGGTGACGGTAACAATCCGGCTTTCACATTCCGCAGCCAAAGCAGCTAAAGTGGCAGAATCAAGACCCGCCGATAGAAACAGCCCCACCGGGACATCTGCAATCAAATGGTGCTTAACGCTGTCTAAAAGCGCATGTCGCAATACTTCCTGAACTATACTGTCATCCCGGTTAACTGCGTCAGATGAGCAAGTAATCGTGTCGGTAATTTGGTTAAAGGTCTTTGGTTCATGGGTACCGTTGGCATCGACCCATAAATAAGTGCCGGCAGGTAGAGAACGGATATTGCGGTAAAGCGTAAACGGTTCAGGGATATGCCCCCAGAGGAAAAAACCGACATGGCCGGCAGGGTCCGGCGTTGTATCAATCCTACCCCCGGCAAGCAGTGCCCGCACCTGTGAAGCCGCTTTGAAAGTATGCCCGTCATCGTAGTAATAAAGCGGTTTGATTCCAAACGGATCCCGGGCTAAAAAAAGCCCCTGACGTCGATTATCCCATATCGCAAAAGCATACATTCCTCGTAAATCATGAAGCATTGCACGTCCTTTGGCAGCATAAAGATGCAGTAGCACCTCCGTATCGCTATGAGAACGGAAACGATATCCTTTTTCGATCAACTCATCGCGGAGAAACGCGTAATTGTAAATTTCCCCGTTAAAGCTGATTACGACATCACCATTGTCACTACACATCGGCTGCGCCGCCAGATCGGAAAGATCTATAATCGATAATCGACGATGGCCCAAGGCAATCCGTCTGTCGCTGGAAAACCATTGGCCTTCTCCATCAGGACCACGCTTTCGCATTGAGTCGCAGATACGCAAAAGCGCATTGGCATCTGTTGTTGGGGAAACGACCGAATTATAGGAATATATACATGCAATGCCGCACATTTGCCAGTTACCAGTTAATAGGTCGGAAGAAAAACAGGGAAAAATCAGAATAGCGACTTTAGCTTCCAGTGCCAAGCCGTCTCAATGATTTCTTTCAAATCGGTGTATTGCGGATGCCATCCTAAAAGCTCAATCGCTTTAATGGCGCTTCCCACGAGAATGTCCGGGTCGCCCGGTCTTCTTGAAGACTCGATCGTTCGAATTGTGTTTCCGGTAACCTGACGCGCTGTTTCAATCATCTCTCTGACGGAGACGCCGTTCCCGTTGCCCAAATTGAATACATCTGAATCAGCGCCATTTTCAAGATACTCTAACGCCCGAATATGGGCCTGGGCCAGATCATTCACATGGATATAATCCCGGATGCATGTACCGTCAGGTGTGTTATAATCCGCACCAAATATAGATATATGTTTGCTTTTATCGAACGCTGCATCCAAAATCAGGGGTATTAAATGGGTTTCCGGTTCATGCGCTTCGCCGATCTTTCCATCCGGGTCGGCACCGGCAGCATTGAAATATCGGAGAGATACATACTTCAGGTCATAAGCATTTGCATAATCATGTAAGATATTTTCTACAATCAGTTTACACTGCCCGTAAGGATTAATCGGAATTTGAGAATGATCTTCAGGAATGGGAATTTTTCGCGGAATTCCATAAGTCGCGCATGAGGAGGAAAAAATGAATTGGTTGACATTATGCCTGCGCATCGCTTTGAGCAAATTCAACGTGTTTACAACATTATTATAGTAATATTTTTCCGGATTGGTGACTGATTCACCGACATACGCATAGGCTGCAAAGTGCATAACGGCATCAATCGAATGGTGTTCAAGCACCATGTCTAGCAGATCGTAATCAGCCAGGTCGCCGAGAACAAATTCACCCCATTGCACAAACGCTTTATGCCCATACACGAGGTTGTCAAGAACGACAGTCTCATATCCCTTTTCATTGAGCATTTTATTGGCGTGTGAACCAATATAGCCAGCTCCGCCCGTGATGAGAATCGTTTTATTTTTCATATTGCTACGATTTGTCTTTCTATACAATCAAGGCTAAGAGCCCGTTTGATAAGTCGTGATCGAAGCAAAAAAGTGTGAGAACGAGGGCTGATTTTCGCAAATTTTGTGGTAATAGCCAGCCTATTTGTAGCCGTTCACACCCCTACGTTTAAGCTAACGCGGGACAGCTTCCCGCGCACCCTTCACGCGCGGAAAGCCGTTCCGCTCAGGGGAAATACCCCTATTGCTGTAAAATTTGCTGAAATCAGAACCGTTCTCACACTTTTGCAGCCGATTTAAGACTTTTCAAACAGGCTCTAAGGATTTGGGCGATCGTGCGACCACAATCGCCACCAGTACGGTGAATAAAATCGCATCCGCAGGAATCCTGAGATTAAAATCGAACATACTGTGAATGAGCGTAGCCATTACACCGGTCATGGCCCCCAAGGTAGTCCCCCGCACTAGACGACTCGGATGTTTTATTTTTTTTAAACCTCTCTTGAAGAACAGATATATTATCCATATATATACAATCATCAGTGGAAGTCCTACTTCCGTGATGAACTGAAGATAATCGTTATGCGCCCTGTAAAAGCGCACCTGGAAACCCGCTGGTTGGTATTGCGTAAACATTGTGCTGAATGTACCCGGACCGGTTCCAAGCAACGGATAGTCTCGAATCATTTCCGCGAGATGTTTCCATAAGGTCAGGCGAGAAGTGAAACTGGCATCCGATTGTACGGATTTCAGTGTTTTAAATTCTTCAACCACACCCCTGCTAGACAAAATAACAATACCAAAAAAAATAAAACCGGTAATGGCAGCCGCAAGCAGTTTAAAACGATTCTTTGGATAATTTCTGACGTAAAGTATCGTGATAAAAGTTATACTCAGAATGGTGCTAATCCAGGCACCTCGGCTACGTGTGAAAACAAGCACAATCAGCATCATCAAAGATAAGTACACTATCAGAAAACGTTTACCACCTTTAAAACCGGTAAAAAGCATTCCGAGTGTCAACGGAAACGCCATCTCCATATAGCCGGCGAATCGATTCGGATTGCTAAAAGTGGATGAACCGGATGCCAAATCAAGATTTAGTGTGCCAGGCGCATAATTCCACCATGGGAAGGGATTATTCCCGGATATTTTTAGAAGCCCTACAATTGCCAGGAAAGCGGCAACAGCGATAATAACATAAACCAATTGGCGCAGATGAGTGCGTTTAGCGACAGTATCAATCACCAAATAAAAGAGAATAATATAGTTGCCAAATAAAATGGCAGACCAGGTACTGATATGCGGAATTTTTGAAAAACAAGTCGCGCAAAAGACAATCAACAGGAGAACAGCAATCGGCTTATTCATCACTATTCGTGGAAGTTGCCAATCCCACAAAAGGCTTCTTTGGATCAACACCGCTGTTAAAGCAAGCAGAGTGACGAAATGAATAATTGACACTGCCCATGGGGGTTCAGAACCACGCACCAGCGGTGTAAAGAGAAGAAGAAAGTAAATGAAATAACGTACAATACCCGAAAAAAAACTTCGAGCAGCGGTAAGGCTATTTACTTCGACAGATGCGGCGTTCATACTTCAGATGCTTTTACTTTGATCGCCTTTAATCGTTTGGGGTAATTCTTATTGCGAGGATTGATTTGAATAGCCTGCTGATAATAGGTCAACGCCTTATTTATATCCCCTAATTTTAAATAACTTTCCGCTATCTCGGCATAATAATGAGCATCTTTCGGTACCAGGCGTATCGCCGCCTTCCAGTCTTTTATCGCTTTGGAAAAGTCCTTGCGCCTAAAATGTAATCGGGCGCGGGTATGATAAAACCATGTAGAGTTTGAACTAGGCCGTTCAATGGCTTTATTTAGTTTTTTTTCCAATACATTGAGCTGACCCTGTCTCCAATACAATCCGTATAGCGTCTGAATGTAACGGATATTAGCGGGATCAAGCACCATCGCTTCCAAGATGGCTTCTTCCATAGCCTTCCAATTTTTATCAATTTGAGCAATACGAGCCAGTAAGTAATAAGCCTGCGCTACCTTCTTTGTCTCGACTAATTCTTCGAGGATATTTTTCGCTTTTATATGGTTATTAGAATCCAACAAAGAACGCGCATGGATCAGTTCTGTTTTTACGGGATCAAGAAGATGCTGTTTCAAATTCATGTGCAGCCATACATACCGTTCACTACATTTTTCCTTCTCGTAAATACGATATATTTGTTCAAGCGTATCGTTCCGGCTTTTACTTAAATCCAATGCAGTTAAAAAGTTTTGAACGGCATATCGGTAACGATTCCTTCTGATGTTCAATTGTCCCAAACGAATATAGTCTCTAATTGTCATCAGACCTGAAGCAGACTTTAAAGCAATGACTTTCTCTTTGGTTTGCACAGCCTGTTTCCATTGCTTATCTCGGTCGAATAGGTCGGATAGCACCTGGTAAGCTTCCAACGGCCTGATATTATCATTTATTGACTGGTATAATCCTTTGACCGCGGCGTTTTTAGCTAAAGGCCAGAAAGGTTCTTTTTCAAGAAGATGATATGTTTCGGGTACAATACGTGTCATCGCACTAACATACTGAAAAATTTCCTGAGTCTGGTGACTGTGATGAAGATACTGGATGAGAGCATAACGATAGTAGGTCCCATTCGGATTCAGGCGGATTGCCATATCAAAATAGGTGCGAGTTTTATAACTAACCGGATTCTTTTTGTTTTTAAGGCGAAAATCTTCTTCCAATTGACTTTCGACCAATGCAAGGTTGAAAATGCCATCGGCGTCAAAAGGGTTCAGTTGCATCGCTGCAAGATAATGCTGTTTAGACTTTCCAATAAATTGTTTTATATGCTTCACATCTGATTTTGATAAGGCCAATTGTTTATAGGCACCGGCCAAGGCTTTTTGACGCTGATAATCTGAAGGCTGAATTTGGATTGTTTTTTTTAACATGTCAGTCGCAGCAACATGAGAACCTTTTTGTAATAGTTTACCAGCACGCAGGTCACAAATCTGAGCGGAGAAACGAAGACTCAGGAAATAGCAAAATAATCCCGAAAAAATAACGATCAGACTGATTATAACACTTTTAATTATGACGCTATTGGGTTTCATTCTTGCCTATTACAATATATTCAGGCGCTTTCCCCATAGTAACTTGAATAATATTTTTGATAGTATTTATAATAATAGCTCCCGGGTTTGGCGTCTACCTGGTTAAGCACGACACCTAATATTTTAGACTGCGAAAGGCGAAATTGCTCCACCGCCTTCAGGATTAATTCCCGGTTGACTTCACCTGCTTTAATAATGAGTAGCACACCATCTGTATTGGGTGCAAGAAGCAGCGCATCGCTGGCAGGTAGAACAGGCGGCGTATCAAAGATTAAAACGTCATATCTTTTTTCAAGGTTGGCAATTAAAAAAGACATCCGTTCAGAACCTAAAAGTTCCGAAGGATTGGGCGGAATATTGCCTGAAGGAAGTAAAAAAAGATTTTCGGTTTCAGTTGAAATTATATTTGATGTGATTTTGTTGTTAATATAGGGGATATTTTCAGCCCCCCTGCTTAGTTGTTTATATAATTTATCATAATTGATCGGATCGAAAAAAGATGGATCAAAGTCTGATTCGGCCGCATTGTTAAAAGCAAACCGCCCTTTTTTAAATTGCATTGCGGTGCGTAAGCCCTTTATAACATACATGGACAGAGGCGCAACCAGGTCTTCTTTTTTTATAAGCCCGGTATTCGCTAAAATAAATGTCAGTTTTTGGCCGGTTTGTTTGTGAATCAGTAGCGCTTCCTGGGCATTTTCGGCACTTAATAATTTGTTTTTTATTAGAAAAGCGGTTAATCCCTGGTTAATAGGACGGCTAATCCAATTCATATCCACCAATTTGCCAAGCATGAATGCAAACTCAATCTCTTCTTGTCCTTCAGTCAGGTTTAAAATACCGTTTCGTTTTTGTAAATAAATGAGACTAAACAGATCTTCCAAACCAAATTCCCTTAAAGAACCGTTGTCGATATCATTGAAAAAAACTTCCGCCAATAATCCGGTTACGCCCAAGGAACCATGGGAAGGTGAAATCTTACTAAGCGACGGCTTACGCAAGTCCGTATCTATCATCAATACTGATTTCCCGTCTTGAACCAAAGAATAGGCCAGATTGGCAACGGTAACAGTTTTACCTTCAGATTGAGTCGCACTGGAAACCAAAAGAGAGCGGAACTCTTTCTTCATAAAAGAAAACTGTACATTCGTACGTAACGTACGGTAAGCTTCTGCAAATCGGGAATTAAGCGGATAGTTCCCTAAATAATGGCCAACATCAAAACCAAGGTTACTTTTTATCTTTTTTTTACGCTTTTTCATCTGTTTATTTCAATGTATCATTTCATAAGTTATAGTCGTTCAGACAATCAACCTCCCGGATATAGATAATGCTGAACTTAGAAGCTGCATTTATTCATCGTAAATATAGATTGGGGGGTATGGTTGATTTTAGTTTTGAATTTTCCTATGTTTTTGTG
>JAOZRC010000549.1 GCA_029940345.1 Desulfobacterales bacterium | reverse complement strand
GGTTCCGTTACACTCCACCCACCCTACATTTTTAGTATATTATTTCTTGGGAAACCCCTTACAACCAATCTCAAACAGGAGAAAATAAAATGAGCGAGTTCAATGTCATCAACAGTCGGGCAGCCAGGCTGGATACACCGGACAAGGCCAGCGGCCGCGCCGTGTTTGTCGACGATATGAGCATGCCGGGAATGCTTTATGGCGCCCTTCTGCAGAGTCCGTTGGCCCACGCGAAAATATTAAATATAGACATATCCGCTGCTAAAAAACTTCCAGGCGTGAAGGATGTGATCACTTCACAGGAAGCAGGCACGGTCAAGTATGGCGTCAGTCCCGCCCGGTATGATGAAACGCTGTTTTGCCATGACAAGGTCCGTTACGTGGGAGATGAGATCGCCGCGGTCGCAGCCATAGACCTCGAAACCGCAATGAAAGCGGTGTCCCTTATCAAAGTGGAATATGAAGAACTACCCGCCGTATTTACAGTCGAGGATGCCCTGGCCGAAGGCGCACCGCTTTTACACGATGAATATCCCGGCAACTTATGCGCCGAAGTGCATCAGGAATTCGGCGATGTGGAAGCGGCATTGAAGAAATGTGATCTGGTGCGTACGGATACGTTCAGAAACAAGCGCCAGGACGCCGCCTTCATCGAAACCCAGGGGTGCCTTGCCAATTACGATCTTTCCGGAAGGCTGACCCTGTATTCTTCCACCCAGGTTCCTCATTATGTCCAGCGAACCGTATCCATGGTTCTGGGGATCCCAATTGGCAGGGTTCGTGTGGTCAAACCTTACGTGGGCGGCGGTTTTGGTATCAAAGCCGCAGCCAATCCGATGGAGCTTGCCGCCTGCCTTCTTTCCAAGCGCACGGGCAAGCCGGTCAAGATGAACTATTCGCGGGAACAGGTATTCATGTTCGGACGCGCCCGGCACCAGTTTGTCCATACAATGACCACGGGAGTGAAAAAAGATGGGACCATCATGGCATTGAAACATGAATGCTACTTGGACGGGGGGGCCTATTCCAGCTTCGGAATCGCCACGGTCTATTATGCGGGCTCACTTTTGGGAGGACCGTATAAACTGCCTGACATGAAATACGATGGCTTTCGGGTATATAACAATAAACCGGCCTGCGGCGCGCAAAGGGGACATGGTGCTGTTATCGCCAGGGCGCTTTGGGAACAGCAACTGGATATCATCGCCGAAGATCTCGGCATGGACCCCATTGAATTAAGGCTGAAAAATATTATGACCGCAGGTGATGTCACCTGTAACGATCTGAATATGTCCAGCCTGGGAATGAAGGAATGTATTGAGGCCATCCGGGATAAATCCGACTGGCAAAAGAAGAAAGGCACGCTTCCCAAAGGTAAGGGCATCGGTATGGCGTGCGGATTTTTCGTTTCCGGGGCGGGATTCCCCATTTACCGCTCAGACACCTATCATGGCACTGTGGTGATAAAACTGACCGAGGATGGCGGCACCGTATTGGTGTACACGGCATCAGCCGAGATCGGCCAGGGATCGGACACCACGTTTGCCATGATTGCCGCGGAGGCGCTCGGTGTGCGCCTGGAAGATGTCCGGCTCGCTTCAGGCGATACGGATTTCGGGGTCGATCTGGGAGCCTATTCCAGCCGACAGACCTTGATGACCGGCCAGGCGACCAAGGAAGCCGCTGAAGATGTAAAACGCCAGGTGCTGGAAGTGCTCTCTGATGAACTGAAAGTCCCTATATCGGATATGGATATAAAAAATAACCGAATCGTCTTCAAAAAACCGGAGGTCGACTTCGACGCGCTCCGGACCCGGTATGTCAAAGAACACCGGGGCTGGACTGACAATCCGTCCGGGGATTATCTGACCTTCAAGGAAGCCGCCCGAATCGCTTACCTCGCCAAAGGGAGCATCGTGGGAACCGGCAAATACAAGCCGCCCGAACTGGGAGGCAAATTCAAGGGCGCTGCGGTCGGAACTTCGCCGGCGTACGGATGTTCAGCCCAGATCGCCGAGGTGAGCGTGGATATGGACACCGGACATATTACCGTTGAAAATGTCACCGACGCCCATGACTGCGGCCGGGCCATTAACCGTATGTCCGTGGAAGCCCAGATGGAAGGTTCTGTTTTCATGGGTCTTGGCGAGGCTCTTTTCGAGGAAGTCAAGTTCGACGACAAGGGCAATGTGATCAATAGTGATCTGGCTGAATACAAAATGCCCACCGCCCTGGATATGCCGGAAGTCAAAACCATCATCGTGGAGAGCAACGAACCCAACGGCCCGTTCGGAGCCAAGGAAGTGGGTGAGGGCGCAATTATGCCCACAATCCCGGCTATTCTGAACGCCGTGCATGACGCCACCGGAATTCGATTTGATGAACTTCCGCTCACCTGCGAACGGGTGTACATGGCGTTGAAGAAAAAAAGGGAAAAGAAGAAATAAAATAAGACATTGATAAACGGGAAAGACGGGATAAAAAGCCGAACCTCCCCGTCTTAACCGTATGATCCGCATACATTCCATGGATTGATGACAACACTGACATCACAAGAACGGCTCCGCTACGACCGGCAGATGATCATCCCGGGAATCGGCGAAGCCGGTCAAAAAAAACTCAAGCAAGCCAAGGTGTTTATCGCCGGTCTTGGCGGCCTCGGATCCGTCTCCGGGTATTACATGGCCGCAGCGGGTGTCGGACATCTGCGCATCGCTGATGGCGATTGCGTGGAATTCGCCAATCTCAACCGCCAGATACTCCACCACACCCCTGATATCGGCATTCCCAAAACCGAGTCGGCCTTGAAAAAACTGCGCGCGTTGAATCCGTTTTGCGTGATCACGGCACTACATGAAACCATTCGTATAGATAATGTCATCGGCTTGGTGGGTGATTCGGACATAATTCTGGATGGTACGGATAATATCGCTACGCGAAAGGTGCTCAACAGCGCATCTGTTTCCCTGGATATCCCTTTTATCTACGGCGGTGTTAACGGATTCAACGGGACGGTTTCCACTTTCATCCCCGGAAAGACTCCTTGTTTTGAATGCCTGTTCCATCAGCAATCCGATAAAACCCAATCTCCCGGCGTCATCGGTCCTTTGCCCGCCATGGTGGCGGCGATCCAAAGCCTTGAGGCAATCAAAATCATATTGGAGATGGACGGCTTGTTAACCAACCGGTTGCTGTTGATCCGTGGGGTCGATATGGTCATCAAAAAAATCGATGTCCCAAAGAATCCGGAGTGCCCGATTTGCGGACCGGACATGGAGAAACGCCAAAATGGATAGCGCAATTCGTATCATCGTGAACGGGTTTCCAGAAACCGTACCGGATAACATAGCCATATCTCAACTGATTGACCGCTTCAATGAAGGAGATACGGATTTGATCGTGGAACATAATGGCCGTTTTATTTACCCTGATTTTTACATGACCACGCGAGTGTCTCCTGGCGACCGGGTTGAATTTATCAATCCGAATTTCGGAGGGTAATGAAATTAATAGCAAAATCACCCCAATCGGGAAGCTATGGAAAATTCATACACATGCTCGTTGCTCGTTTTTCATCTACTGAAAATAATTAACGCCGCCAAACAAAAAGCCTGCCGCCATATCGCTATTGTCGGAGTCGTTGCCGCGAACCGTCGATTAAGAGAAAAGGTTTCCCTGGATGCCTCGAAAGAGAAATTCGATGTTGTATATTCCATTTTTAAAACTATACGGCGATAATGCCGGTATGATCGCATCAACCGGATGGCATTATTTGAAAGCGGGAAAAATTTCATGTCCGGATGCTGATGTTTATTCAAGATTGCGTATTTGAAGCCATTATGGCATTGGTGAGTTCTGCTCGCATTTTAAAAATGCGCAATACGCTCCGCCGTGCCGATACCATGCTGCTCACACAATCGCCGGGCGTCCTCACGAAAGCCGCCTAACGACAGAAACGCTGGCAGTATTGTGTTGTCAGGCATTTTTCTAGCATACACCTCCAACTTATCAACGAAATCGGCAACACTGTTTTTGCCGACCGGTGTTTTCTGTTTTTTAACTTCCACCACAGCTATTCGTCCGCAATCAGATACCGCTATAACATCCATTTCTAACTGTTTGCCGTTTTCCCGTTGAAGCATGATGCGCTGCTTTACATCAATAATATTCAGCTTTGCGGTATCATGTACTCCGCTGAAATACTCCGACAAAGCAAACCGTTTTTTCGAGCGGA
>JAOZRC010000548.1 GCA_029940345.1 Desulfobacterales bacterium | reverse complement strand
TTGAAGCTAAACATCGTCATACCCCCGGATATACTTAATCTTGCCGGGGATAATGTTTATAGATAGCTAAGGGATAAATATGAAGCTTCAGACCAAAATCGCTCTATGTATCACACCCCTGGTTATTTCAGGTATTTTTGTACTGGGTGTGTGGTCCTTAAAAAAAGCGGAAGAAATTTCTCACAAATCCGCTTTTCTGTATTTGAACACCATTATCGATTCTTATTTAGCGGATGTAAACAAACTCCATAATCTCCTGGAAAGAAACGGACTGGATAAAGTGGCTTCTTTTGTTTCTAACTACAAACAAAAGGCTTTCAGAGCCGGAGAATCTATCCAAATCCCAGCCTCAGCTCAAATTTTCATCATCAATGAATCCGGGCGACTCGTTTTTTGCTCCAAAAAAAATAGTAAAAATGTGATGGAGACTTTTTGGGGACCTGTTGCACAAAAAACGGTAAAGACTTCTGAATCCGTATCCG
Organism: Desulfobacterales bacterium; assembly: GCA_029940345.1. Taxonomy (GTDB): domain Bacteria; phylum Desulfobacterota; class Desulfobacteria; order Desulfobacterales; family JAUCGF01; genus JAUCGF01. The sequence continues at coordinate 3,753 of JAOZRC010000548.1, read as the reverse complement.
GCCGCTATCTGATAGTAGAAGGTGTTGAAGAATTATATGTAATCCGACGCTTCAAACCATGGCGCTGGACCATTTTTTTTGCCATGGCCCACCAGGAAGTGCATGATCCCGAACTGCAAATACGAAACGCCACCATAGGAATAGCCAGTATTTGCGCAATCCTATCAATACTGCTGGTTTTGATTGTCTTTAAAATATTTTTCGTAGTTCCTATCCACATTATCGGCAGGTCTGCTTCGGCCATTGCCAATGGCGAGAGTGTAAAAAAGATTGATGTGCTGTCTAAAGACGAATTAGGCGATTTGGCTCGCAATATGGAGGCCATGTCCGGCTCGATTCAAAAACACCGGGCTGAGATAAAAAAATCATATAACGATCTCGAAAATCGCGTTGAAGAACGCACTTTCGAACTTTCAGTTGCTAATGGGAAATTGATCAAGGAGATAGAGGAGCGCAAACGGGCAGAGGAGGCCTCCGAAGCCGCTAACCACGCCAAAAGCACCTTTCTCGCTAATATGAGCCACGAACTGCGCACGCCGCTAAACGCAATTTTAGGCTTTTCCCAACTACTTGGCCATAGTGCGAATCTTGCGTCTGAACAACAGGAAGATCTGGGCATAATCCGTCGTAGCGGGGAGCATCTGCTGACCCTCATCAACCAGGTGCTTGATTTGTCGAAGATTGAGGCAGGCCGCATCACACTGGATAAAACCGATTTTGATCTCTATCTTTTGCTGGATGAGATAGAAGATATGTTCCGGCTTCACACAAAGAGTAAAGGACTTGAGCTGCTGTTCGAGCGCGCCCCGGACGTGCCCCGTTATATACGAACGGATAAGGTCAAATTTCGTCAGGTGCTGATCAACATACTCAATAATGCGATAAAGTTTACCAAACAAGGCGGAATGTCCGTAAGAATAAAGCAAACCTCCGCGGTTTCAAAAACCTCAATTGCCTCTATTACTTTTGAGGTGGAAGACACCGGACCCGGAATTGCCCCTGATGAATTAAACAATGTATTTGAAGCCTTTGTGCAGACTGAAACCGGGCGGGAGTCGTATAAAGGGACGGGCCTGGGTATGGCTATCAGCAGGAGGTTTGTAGAACTGATGGGCGGAGAGATACAGGCAGATAGCGAAGTGGGGCGCGGGACAACGTTCACATTTCAAATTCGGGCCGGCCTAAGCGAGGCCGCCGATATTGAAACCGGAAAACCGGATCGGAAAGCCATCGCCCTGAAGCCGAACCAGCCCCGTTACCGAATTCTGATCGTTGATGACATGGAGGACAACCGCCAGCTTCTCATCAACTTATTGAAGTCGTTCGGTTTTGAACTGCGGGAAGCCGCAAACGGACGGGAAGCCATTGAGATATGGAAAGCATGGCGGCCGCACCTGATCTGGATGGATATCATTATGCCGGCCATGGACGGCCACGAAGCCACCAAACGAATTCGGGAAGCCGCAACCCGCACCGCAACCCCTAACCCGGTCATCATCGCCATAACGGCGGCCTCATTTGAACAGGATCGAGCCGCTGCCCTGTCCGTGGGCTGCGATGATTTTTTGTGTAAACCCTTCCGTGAAGCCGATGTTTGGGAGCTGATGACAAAGCATCTCGGCGTTCGTTTCGTGTATGAAGAATCCGCTGAAAAAACCCCCGCCAAGAGTGAACACGCCCATAAAAATATCCTTACTTTGGAAAGATGGAACGCCATGCCTGAAGAGTTGACCGCTGCTTTGAAAACTTCGGCGGAAAGGACGGATCCGAAACGCTCAAACGCGGTTATCAACCGTATTCGGGAACACGATGAACCGTTGGCTGACGCCCTGGCCGAACTGGTCAGAACGTATCGTTTCGATATCATACAGGAATTATGAGAGGAAAATTAAATCATGAGCATAAACTCGTCCGACACACACAAGGGTGATATTCAGATCGTGGACGACAACCTCGACAACTTGAATATCCTGGCATCCATGATCAAGAAACATGGCTATGATGCGCGCATGGCAATCAACGGAGAACTTGCGTTGAAATCGATCCGGTCACATCCGCCTGATCTGATTTTGCTCGACATCCTGATGCCCGGTTTGTCCGGATTTGAAGTTTGCAAACAGCTAAAAGCGGATGCGCTTACGAATAAAATACCGATTATTTTTATAAGTGCGCTATATAAAGCAACAGATAAACTCAAAGCCTTTTCCATTGGCGCAGTGGATTATATTACCAAACCGTTCCAGAAGGAAGAGGTGATGGCCCGCGTTGAAACGCATTTGAGCTTGCGTAAAATACAAAAGCGGCTCAAAACCCAAAATACCATGCTTCAACAGGAAATTAGCGACCGTAAGCAGGCCGAGGAGGAAAAAGCCCGGCTCGAAGGCCAATATCGCCAGGCCCAGAAAGTGGAAGCCATCGGCCGGCTGGCTGGCGGCGTGGCCCATGACCTGAACAACTTGCTTGTCCCTATCCTGGGGTACGGCGAGATGCTGGTGGATGATTTCAGCCCGGAAGACGCCCGGCGGGAATCCGCCAGGCAAATCGTAAACGCCGGTTTCCGGGCCCGAAACCTGGTGCGCCAACTCCTGGCCTTCAGCCGCAAGCAGGCCCTGGAATACAGGACACTCGACCTGAATAAAATCATCGGGGGATTCGAGAAGCTGCTGCGGCGCACCATCCGGGAAGATATTGGGATCAAGATCATTCTATCGCCCGACATCAGGACCATCCGGGCTGACATCGGCCAGATTGAGCAGGTAATTATGAACCTGGCTGTCAACGCCCAGGACGCTATGCCTCAAGGCGGCAAGCTGATCCTGGAGACCGCCATGGCGGAACTTGATGAAGAATACGCGGCGTCCCGTCCGGGCGTTCAGCCGGGTTCATACGTCATGCTGGCCGTCAGCGATACCGGCTGCGGCATGGATGAGGAGACCTGTGAGCAAATTTTCGATCCGTTTTATTCCACCAAGGGCGAGCAGGGCACCGGCATGGGACTTGCCACGGTTTACGGCATCGTCAAACAACACGGTGGCAATATCTGGGTTTACAGCGAATCGGGAAAAGGCGCGTCCTTCAAGGTCTATCTGCCCGTCTCCGAGGAAACCCATATCGAAAAAAAAACCTTGAAAAAGGCGGCCGAAGACACGCACGGCTCCGAGACGATCCTACTGGTGGAGGACAACGAAAAGGTGCGCGGTTTTATCTACACCATTCTCAAACGGATGGGATACACCGTTCTTAAGGCGGAGAATGGAGCCGAAGCGCTGCCAGTCCTGGCCTCGCACGCCGGCCAGGTGAATCTTCTGCTGACCGACGTGGTCATGCCCGGCATGAGCGGCAAGGCCCTGTTTGCCAAAGCCGCCGAAAAGCACCCGGACCTGAAGGTACTCTACATGTCCGGCTACACCGGCAACGTGATCGTCCATCGCGGCGTGCTGGATGAGGGAATTGCATTCATACAGAAACCATTTCCCGTAAAAGCTCTGGCCGCCAAGGTGCGGGAGGTACTGGATAATTGAAACTTAAGTACCTGAACAAAAGTTTCCCAGCATAGCTCTCGCCGGGTTTGCAACCCGGCGGTATTGGGCGGTGGGTTGCAAACCCACCGCGAGCAGTGTGGAAAATACCGGAAAATTTTTGTCCAAGTACTTAATTGGTGTCAGGTGTCAGGGAGATGTTAGGGAATTCCAAAAGAAAAACTACCCGCTATGCGTAATCTTGTAGGGTGGGTGGAGTGTAACGGAACCCACC
>JAOZRC010000547.1 GCA_029940345.1 Desulfobacterales bacterium | reverse complement strand
TTTTCAGCGGTGGTGCATCCATCCCACACGGATCACAATATCGAAGATATCGCTCTGCGTCTGGGGATCCGTGTTGTCGGACGGCATACAGCCCTTGGAGACGCCATTGCCACAGCCGAAATCTTTATTAAAATAATTCCGCTGCTGGAGCAAAAAGGTATCCGTACGCTCAAGGAAGCGCGCCTGGCCTCTCAAAAAACGTACTATGCACGACTTAAATATTAACTCGGAATTCGGAAGAACGCATTCCGTATTCCACATTCCGAACTCCTAATTAACACAGGGGGATTATGATCACGCCAACATTTGAATTTTTATTACAAACATCACCTTTTTCATATTTGCCCAAGGATGAAATTCATAACCTTACAGATCAGTTGCGTTCTCTTGAATATGATAAATATGAAATTCTATTAATTCAAAACAAATCAGAAATAAAGAATGTATTCATTATCCAAAGCGGTTCATTGGAACTTTATTATGAAAAGGGAGGTAAAAAGCTTCTCAGCAGTTTTTTAAAGCAAGGGCAGTCTTGCGGAGGCATCGGATTGCTGATGAACGATGGCATTTCGGTGCGAACCGTTATGGTCGAAAGCAAAGCCGCCCTGCTCTTACTTCCCCAAGCGCTTTTTTTAGAACTCTGTCACCAGTATCCTAAATTTTCCGATTATTATATCAAAATATATCGCAAATTAGCAGATGATCAAGCATATGCCGCCATTGTGTCATCCGGACAGGCGTTGCGCTTTTTAGCCGGTATCGTTCCGTTTTCGTTTCTTCCTGAGACCGAACTGGAAATGATCGCTTCTAAATTATCCGTTGTCCGCTATCCACGTAAAACAGTCGTATTTACTCAAAATCGTTCCAAAATCGAGTATCTCCATATTTTACAAAAGGGCATTGCCTATCGTTACTATGAGGATCTGGGAGAAAAAAAATTGCGCGGAATGCTGGGTGAAGGCGATATTTACGGTGGGATTTCAATGCTGATAAATAATGGTATTGCGGTGCGCACGCTGGAGGTGGAAGATGAATCCTACTTTTATCTTTTATCTGAAGAACTTTTTGCAGACCTTTGTGACCGCTATGAAGAGTTCACTGAATTTTTTACAGACACATTTGGAAAGCGCATGTTGGACAAAACGTATGCATCGATTATTACGAGAACTGACTGTCCCATTGATGAAAGCAGCCAGGTTTTTAATCAAACGGTTGAAAGTTTATCTGATTCTGCGCTGGTTTCATGTGACGCTGATTTATCCATACGCCAGGCTGCGGTTGTGATGACGCAAAAGCGGTGCAGTTCGATTTTTATCAAGGATCCGCAAGGAAATTGTATCGGGGTGGTGACCGATAATGATTTACGAAGAAAAGTGATTGCCAAGGGCTACAATGTGGAAAAGCCGGTTAGGGATATCATGTCATCACCACTTTATACCATATCCGCCCGTTCTTTTGTGTTTGAAGCCCTTCTCGAAATGATGCGTAAAAATGTAAAACACCTCGCTGTTACAGATGTGCATGGCTATGTTATGGCTGCGATCACAAACCGTGATCTGGTAACTGCTCAAGGTCGTTCACCGTTGTTTCTGATTCGTGAAATTGGCGATGCACAAACGATTGCGGAAATTATTAATAAACACAGTCAACTTGCGGGCCAGATAAAAAACCTGATAAACAGCGGCGCCAAAGCCCGCAATGTGACGCGTATGATTACAACTGTTTCAGACGCCATTTTAAATAAACTGATCGGCTTTGCCATTGATGAATTAGGCGAGCCGCCCGTCAAATTTGTCTTTATGATTCTCGGAAGCGAAGGACGCAAAGAACAAACCTTAAAGACCGATCAGGATAATGCCATTATTTATGAAGATGTTCCTGGAACCGCTGAAGAAGAGGTGAAGCGCTATTTCCTTGCCTTTGGTGAAAAGATATGCACCTGGCTGGATAAGGCTGGTTACTCTTTTTGTGAAGGGGGTGTCATGGCTATGAATCCAAAGTGGTGCCAATCGCTTTCCGCTTGGGAACAAAATTTTTCCAACTGGATTTACAATGCCGAAGCTGAAGACCTGCTTCAAGCGAGTATCTTTTTTGACTTCCGGGGAGCTTACGGAGAAACAGAGCTTATTGACCAATTGCGTCGCTTTTTATTTGAATCGCTATCGGGTTGGGCGGGCTTTTTCAGGCATCTTACCGAAAATGCGTTGTGTTTTCGACCGCCTTTGGGATTTTTTAGAAATTTTATTGTTGAGTCGGAAGGCAAGCACCGGGATGCGTTTGATATTAAAAGCGCGATGCAGCCGATTGTGGATTTCGCCCGGATATACGCATTGAAGTATCAGCTTGATGAAACCAATACGCAGGAGCGTTTGTATCAACTTTATTTAAAAGAAATTTTTACACCTCAAGAGTATGACGAATTGGACAAAGCGTACAGTTTTATGATGCAACTGCGCTTTATCCGGCAATTTACCGTTGTTTTGGAACAAAATACCCTGCCTGATAATTATATCAATCCGAAAAAGCTCTCCCGTATTGAACAAACCATGTTAAAAGAAATTTTCAAACGTATCACCAAATTCCAAACTAAGCTGGAAGTGGAGTTTATCGGAGTTATCTGAATTTGGAACCACGAATAAACACGAATGATTGGAATGAGGAATTCGGAATCCCGTATTACAAATTAAAATCCATGTTTATTAAAAAGCTCTATATTGATCATACGGTCATTGATGAACCGTTGACAGCCTTATTTCGTTCGCGAATGCGCGTATCTTTTGAAATCGTTGAAAATTCCCGTGAAGTGTTTAAACAAATGTTATCTTCCGATGATCCGATTCAAAAAGGTAAAGAGGTCCTTTACCTGACTCGCAATAAGGGGGCATTTATACGACCATGCCCAGGCACTCTGAGCTATCGTTGCTGCGATTATATGATTTTGCATATCGGCTCCTATTGCACGATGGACTGTTCCTACTGTATCTTACAAACCTACTTTCACCCTCCGGTATTGACTTTTTTTGTAAATCAGCGTGATCTGCTGGCGGAATTGGAAGCGTGGTTGCCCCAAAAAACGGCGCGCCGTATCGGCACGGGTGAGTTTACCGATAGTATGATTTGGGAGGCCTGGACCGACCTTTCGCAGGTGCTGGTTCCGTGCTTTGCCAGACAGTCTTACACCGCGCTGGAACTCAAAACCAAAACGACCGCTATTGGCAACCTGGAAAAGTTGGACCATAATCATAAAATAATTATGGCCTGGTCTCTGAACACTTCCACCGTCATCGCTCATCAAGAGCGCTTCACCGCCTCGCTTGCCTCACGCTTAAAGGCGGCTGTCAAATGTGCGCAGTGGGGATATCCGCTAGCGTTTCATTTTGATCCGATGGTGCTGTATGATGGCTGTGTGGCCGAATATCGACAAGTTGTGGATTTGCTTTTTAAAAATATCGCACCCGATAATATCGTATGGATCAGCCTGGGGGCGTTCCGCTTTATACCTGCCTTGAAGCCGATCATTCAAAAACGGTTTGCACGTTCAAAAATCGGGTCTAATTATATTTTGGGGGGTGAATTTATTACGGGTCTTGACAATAAAATGCGCTATTTTAAGCCGTTGCGAATTGAACTTTATCGCCAGATTATTACCCATATCAGGGAATATACACCGGATGTGACGCTTTATTTCTGTATGGAGGATGATGAAGTATGGTCTGAAACAATTGGCTATACCCCTTCTAAATATGGCGGGTTGCCGCAAATACTGGATGCCGCCGCCATCCGCCATTGCGGGTTGGACACTTGAACAGATATTGTCTTTCAGACAATCAAATTATAGTGTTAGCGGTCATTTGTCGCCGCACTGCAATACAGCATCTTCACCCTGGCCTTGTGCCAAATTTATAAATAGGGTAATTATTTGAAAGCCTGACGCAAAAGTCATGCCAACAAATAGTGAGAAAGATGCTATTTTCAGGCCTTTTACACCGTATTTAATACTCTATTTAGCACTTGCAGAATCACTCATATATTCTTTTTAATAATTGAACAAATCAATTTTACTTGGAAATTAACATTGAATTATCAGGCTATTACAATTGTTATGTTGTGCCGTTGTTATTTTGAAACTTAATATGATTATTTCGATTTTCTATAAAAGCATTAAATATACGAGAAATAGAAAGTCTGAAATATAGTTGTCAGATTTTGGTTTGTTCTGGCACAAAAATTGCCTCCCTACCAAA